>JANPFZ010000090.1:0-23190 GCA_031423655.1 Polaromonas sp. | reverse complement strand
GCCTGGGTGAATGTTTTTGGGGTGTCGACGATGTAGTACATGGCGAGGAGTCCTTGCGCGGGGTTGAGACGCTGGTCCAGATGGAACTGTTCAGCTTCAGGGTAGCGGTCGGCCCGGACGCGGTATTGATGTGCGTCAAGCCGCCGCGAAGGCGCATTGCCAGGCTCCCTCTTCCATCAGTGAAAGCAGGGAAGAGAAATGGAGTTCAAATCACCGCATAGCCCAATCAAAACCTGCGCAATCAGCTATGAATTAGATAGCGCAGGGTAGTCGGTATAACCCTTCGCGCCGCCGCCGTAGAAGGTCGCCTTGTCGGGTTTGTTCAGCGCTGCGTTGGTACGCAGGCGCTCGGGCAGGTCGGGGTTAGCGAGGAAGGGCACGCCGAAGGCGACCAAATCATCACCTTCAGCCACGGCTGTTTCGGCCAGTGGCTTGTCGTAGCCGTTGTTGACCATCCACGCGCCCTGGCCGCCGGCTTCACGGTAGGCGGCTTTCAGTGCCTCGTAGTTGAAAGGCCGGTCAGGCAGCTCGCGGGGGCCGCCGGTGGCGCCTTCGATGATGTGGATGTAGGCCAGGTTCATCGTCGCAAGCTGGCGAACCACGTAGTCGAACAGCGGCTGCGGGTCGGCGTCAAAGGCGTCATTCGCAGGCGTGACGGGTGACAGGCGAATGCCGGTGCGGCCACCGCCTACGGCAGCCGTGACGGCGCGCGTTACTTCGAGCAGCAGGCGGGCGCGGTTGTCGATGCTGCCGCCGTAATTGTCAGTGCGTTGGTTGGAGCCGCTTTTCAAAAACTGATCCAGCAGATAGCCATTGGCGCCGTGGATTTCAACGCCGTCGAAGCCGGCGGTATGTACCGCGTTGCGGGCGGCGGTTTCATAGCTGTGTACCAGGGCGGGCAGCTCTTCGGCCTTCAGCGCGCGGGGCGCCGATGTTTCTACCATCTCGGGCTTGCCGTCCCTGATCAGGACGGTTTTGCTTTTGGCGGTGATGGCCGAGGGCGCGACCGGTGCGCCGCCGTCGGGCTGAAGCGAGGTGTGCGAGATGCGGCCGACATGCCACAGCTGGACGACGATTTTGCCGTGGGCGTGATGCACCGCGTCGGTCACTTCTTTCCACGCATCAAGTTGCTCCGTGCCGTACAGGCCGGGCACGTCAGAGTAGCCTTGCGCCTGCTGGCTGATGGCGGTGGCTTCGGTGATCAGCAGGCCGCCACTGGCGCGCTGCGCATAGTAGTCGGCTGCGTGCGGGCCAGGAATGGCGTTCGGCGAGCGGTTGCGCGTGAGCGGCGCCAGCACGATGCGGTTAGCGAGTTGCAGGTCGCCGGCTTGAACCGGGTCGAACAGGGTGGGGGTGCGCGAAGAAGTCATTGCGGATGGAACGCGAGCGTCCGAAAAATGAAACAACTTGGAGTGTGGGCCGATTTGAAATGGCGCGTGGTCTGCGGGGCTGCTGGTTTCGTGTTAGACCGCATGGCTTGCGAGGGATATGGAGTAAGGCGGAGTAAGGCGGAGCAAGGCGCGCGCCGTTACCGGATGGCGACCAATTTACATGGTCTTGTTGTCGCTTACTTGCAAGCGCGCCGCCGCACGGTTAGTCTGAATTGCCAATTCCGGCAGTGATATCAGAATACTTGGAGATTCCTTTAATGAAAAAACTTTTCTCTGGCCTCGTTGCCCTGTCTTTCGCTCTGGCGTCCGGTGCCTCATTTGCGGCAGCCCATGTCGGCAAAGACGACAAAGCGATGGAAGAAAAGAAGGCCGCCTGTGCCAAGGCTGACCCAAAAATGGACGACAAAATGAAGGCCGAATGCAAGGCCATGATGGACAAGAAAGGCTGATCGGCAGCAAGGCTATCTACACAAAAAAACGGGTCCCTGGGGCCCGTTTTTTTTTTGATCTTCAGTACATGCAGGCAAGCGCTGCTGCTGCTTCATTCAGCGAATCAAGCCCTCGGCCTTCATGGCTGCATGCACCGCCGGACGTGCCAACATGCGGGCGCGAAATGCGGCGATGTTGGCAAAGCTGGAGATGTCTACCTTGATAGCGGCGGCCCAGTTCGTTACGGTGAACAGGTAGGGGTCGGCCACGCTGAAGTGTTTGCCCATCAGGTAATTTTTGCCGGTCAGTTGCTGGTCGGTCCATTTCAGGCGCGACATCAGCCTGTCGACGACGATGACCTTGAAGTCGGCCGGTGTGGCGGCATTGAACAGCGGCGAAAAGCCTTTGTGAAGTTCGGTGCTGATGAAATTGAGCCAGGACTGCATTTGCACGCGAGCGATGGTGCCGTTGGCCGGCGCCAGGTTTTTTTCAGGTACCTGGTCGGCAATGTATTGCACGATGGCCGGGCCTTCGGTCAGGCGCGTGCCGTCGTCGAGTTCGAGCAGAGGTACGTAACCTAGCGCATTGATGGCGTAGTAGTCGCCGCCGTCGGGCAGCTTGTGGGTTTTGGTAGGTGCCAAAACAATTTCGAAAGTCAGACCTGCTTCATGCAGGCAGATGTGCGGCGCCAGCGAGCAGGCACCGGTGGAGTAATAAAGTTTCATGGCCTGGCTGGTGTTGTTGGTATGGATGATGTTGTCGGGCTCGCACATCCCAGTATCCGGGGAAATATGAAAACGCGCTCCATCCTAGCGGTAACCCGACGGCCGTGCCTCGTTGCGGCAGCACGCCACGTGCATTTTTTGTTAAATTAGCCCGGCAGCCCGCGCATTGCGGGCGTAAAAAGCTATAAAAATAATAGCAATATGCGCTTGACGGCAGCGCGATGTTGTCCTACAGGGGCTTGGGCGGCCTGCCGATGACTCTTGCCAGCCCCGATTTGTAATATGTAACTGATTGAGGAAGGACGAAAGAAGGTTGGGCGACATCGCCGCGATTTTAAAAACCTCAGACGTCATGCCGCACGCCGATTTCGTACCTCATCGAGCGTCAATCTTTTTACCGTTGTCAGCTGGTTGTAGACCTGTTCCAGGAGAAACCCGATGCTGAAATATGCGATTATTTTTGCCTTGATTTCATTGGTTGCTGGTGCGTTTGGCTTCGGCGGTGTGGCTGCGGGCTCAGCCGGTATTGCCAAGATTTTGTTTGGTCTGTTTTTGATTCTTGCCGTGATCTTCATCGTACTGGCCGCGCTGGGCGTAGGCGCTGTAAAAAAGGTGATGAAGTAAATGATGCTGCCTGGTCGCGAGCCTGCCGCCCTGGCCTTGTTGCCTTTGCCGCGCCCTGGCGGGGTGGTGGCGCGTGTCAAGCGGGGACTGCGTGATGCGCCCCGGGCGGTAAGTGCCTTGCCAGGCTCGGCGATGCGCATGTCAATCAAGCTGCGGGCAAGCGTGGCCGAATTTTTATTGATCAGCCACTTGCGAGCGCGCAGTCAACCCGCGCGCTCGCCCGATCAGTCGCAAGACGTGATCCAACGGGGCGCGGCGATTATTGATGTAACTTGCAAAAACTGGTTTGTTTCTGCCGACACGAAGCGCCCATCGCCTGAATATCGCACGCTGATCTAAAGCGCAGTTTCTCTTTTCTATCTCACTGATTCATGCACACCACCCAAATCGATCTGCTGCTCGAATACGAGGTTTTTCATCCGGCGCATTTTTTGTTCAACATCGAGTCGGCTTTTCATGAAGGCCACCGCGTGGTGGAAGAGCGCCTTACCATCACACCGGCCATGAAAGTGCGGTCATTTTGTGATGAGCGTCTGGGCAATCGCTTCATTCGACTCGATGCGCCCAAAGGGTTGCTGTCGGTCAATTACCACGCGCGGCTGGAGCTCAATCCGCCGACGGTGCCGCTGCATCTCGATGAGAGCACGGTCAGCAGCGTACCCGACGAGGTGCTGCGTTATCTGATGCCCAGCCGCTACTGCGAATCCGATTCGATGAGCCGCGCGGCCCAGCAGTTGTTCGGCCAGATTCCGCCGGGCATCGGCCGTGTTCGCGCCATTGAGAGCTGGATCAACGAGTCGATTGCCTACCTGCCCGGGGTCAGCAATTCAACCACTACCGCGCAGGAGGTTTTTGTGCAGCGCGCGGGGGTCTGCCGCGACTTTGCGCACCTGGGCATCACGCTGTGCCGGGCGCTGAATATTCCGGCTCGACTGGTGGTCGGCTATGTGCATTTTGCCGAACCGCCAGAAGATTTTCATGCGGTGTTCGAAGCCTGGCTTTGCGGCCGGTGGGTGCTGTTTGATGCGACAAAGATGGCGCCTATCGACCGGTTGGTGCGGGTCGGCACCGGGCGCGACGCGAAAGACGTGGCCTTTGCCACTATCTTCGGCGCGGTTCAGATGGTGCGCAAGGAACTGCGCGTTGACGAAGGTGACAAGCCGCCAGTAGTGCAGCCTGCGGCCGCGCTGATGACGGCCTGACGCCGCCCCAAGCAACGCGAATCAGCAACGGTAGCCATCGCCCTGCTTGTCGAGCTTGCGAATCAGTGCGGGCCACACGAAGGCACCGCCCATACCGCCGGTCTGAACGCGAAGGGCTTCACCGACGCCCTTGATAATTTCAGGATTGACATGCGTCAGCTCGCCCCCACCGTGCTGGGCGTCAATCTGGATGCGGCAGGTATTCTCAAAAACATTCATGCGCAAAAACGCCTCTGGAATCGTCGGGCCCACCACCAGCAGGCCGTGGTTGCGCAGCATCAAATAGTTGGCATCGCCCAGGTCGGACTGCAGGCGCGGCTTTTCGTCGTCGCGGAAGGCCACGCCTTCGTAGTCGTGGTAGGCCAGTGAGGCCAGCACGAAGGTCGATTGCTGGCTGATCGGTAGCACGCCGGCTTTCTGCGCGCTGACAGCCACACCTGCGCGCGTGTGCGTGTGCAGCACGCAGCCCGCGTCATGACGCGCCGCATGCACGGCGCTGTGAATCACAAAACCCGCCGGGTTCACGGGAAAGGGTGAGTCGATGACCTTGTTGCATTTTTCATCGACCTTGACCAGGCTGGAAGCGGTGATTTCGTCGAACATCAAGCCATAGGGATTGATGAGGAATTGATGTGCGCCGGGGCCGCTGACCGACTCGGGCAACTTGGCGGTGATGTGGGTAAAGACCAGGTCGCTCCAGCCGTAAAGCGCCACCAGACGGTAGCAGGCGGCCAGGTCACAGCGCAGTTGCCATTCTTCAGCGCTGACGACTTCTTGAAGAGAGGGGATGTGCATGATGTGTCTCCGGTGGGGTGTTGCTGCATTTGACAGTTGATGGCGAGGGAAAGGGCCAATGCCTACCTTACGCGATTCCTGCGGCCTTAGGTGTCAGGAAAATGACTATGCACCGGTTTTCAAGGCGCTGCTTGAAGCCTGTCCACTGACTTCTATGGGCGCGTGTACTATGAAAGTAATAGCTGCTTACGCAAGTATTACGGGGGCTTGAAGGCTATTCTGTATGTAGCTGAGGCTCAAACTGCTCACGCAGCCAGCCGTGCCGCCGCAAACAGAACCTGGTCGATCACGGCCTGCACGCTCTGGCGGTGGTTTTCGTTGACGAGCTTGCCATTGGTATCGAACGCGTCACCGGCGCGGCTCAACGCGAAGGCTTTGGGCGCGACCCAGCACTGCAGGTTGATCAGCAGCGGCAGCAGATGACTTTGCGAGCGCAGGCCACCCAGCGCCCCGGGCGACGCGCTGAGCATGCCGACGACCGTGCCGGTGAACGACTTGAAGCCGTCAGCCCATGCCGGGTCTGACTTGACAGGGCTGGATGCCCAGTCGATGGTGTTTTTCAGCAGGGCCGTGTAGCTGCCGTTGTATTCCGGCGAGCAGATGATCCAGGCCGGGTGTTCGAGCAGAATCTGCTTGAGCTTCATCACGTCCGGCGGCGTGGCGCGGGCTTCAAGGTCGGCGTTGTACATCGGGATGTCGAGTTCGCCGAGTTCGAGTTGCGTGACGTCGGCACCGCTGGCGCGCGCCATGTCGGCTGCTAAATGGGCAAGCCGCCGGTTAAAGGAGTTCTGGCGTGTGCTGCCAGCAAAGATCAGGAGTTTGGCGGGTGGGATCATGCGCAGATTTCAACATGCTTGCGGGTTTGATGCCGTCAGGGGGCCATGGCGAGGCAAATAGAGATAAAATGTACAAAACATTGTTGATTGTACAAAATGCATACTATCGCGCTGAGTGAATTTCGGGCCCACGCCTCGGCCATGATTGACCTTGTCGAAAAGGGCGAAACCGTTCGCATCCTGCGACACGGCAAGGCCGTGGCCGAGCTGGTTCCCGCCAAGCCCGACGAGTCGGTGAAAGTCCCGAGCTGGAAGCGACCCATCATGCCACTGCAGTATCTCAAGCAACCCGAAAAATCAGGCGCCCAGATGATCATTGAAGAGCGCGAGGGCGGCTGGTGATGAATATGCTTTTTGATGCATCGGCTTTATTTAAGCGTTACAGCGGCGAAGCGGGGGTTGACCAGGTCTTGCAGCTTCAAATGCAGGCCAGCCGTATCACGGCGGCAGCGCATTGCAAAACCGAGGTCGCGTCGGCGCTGACCCGGCAATGGCGCGAGGGGCTGTTTACCGATGACGAATACAGCCGCGTGCTGGGTGAGATAAACAAGGACTTCGACGAACTGGCGGTGATGTCTATTTCCAGCCCGGTTGAGCGCTATGCCATTGCGGCCATGCGTCTGGCCACCTTGCGCGGCATGGATGCCTTGCATGTCGGCACCGCGCAGGCGGCAGGCGTTGATTTATTTGTGACCGCTGACCGCCGCCAGGCCATGGCTGCAAAGGCGGTGGGCCTGAAAACCGCGCTGGTTGAAGCCTGAAAATTGATGAATGACGGCGCCATTCAAGCTGGCGCCCTGGAGATAAACTGATGTTTTACCCGCAAGAATTTGACGTGATCGTGGTCGGTGGTGGCCATGCCGGCACCGAAGCCGCGCTGGCGTCTGCCCGCATGGGCTGCACGACTTTGCTGTTGAGCCACAACATTGAAACGCTGGGGCAGATGAGCTGCAACCCGTCGATTGGCGGCATTGGCAAGGGTCACCTGGTTAAAGAGGTCGATGCGATGGGCGGTGCTATGGCGCTCGCTACTGATGAAGGCGGCATCCAGTTCCGTATTTTGAACAGCTCCAAAGGCCCGGCGGTGCGCGCCACGCGGGCGCAGGCCGATCGCATTTTGTACAAAGCAGCCATTCGCCGCAGGCTAGAGAACCAGCCCAACCTCTGGCTGTTCCAGCAGGCGGTCGACGATCTGATGGTCGAGGGCGACCGGGTGGTGGGCGCGGTGACGCAGGTCGGCATCAAGTTCCGTTCGCGTACCGTGGTGCTGATGCCGGGACGTTTCTGGACGGCAAGATTCATGTCGGTCTGCAAAACTATGCGGCGGGCCGGGCGGGTGACCCACCGGCGCTGTCGCTCTCGGTGCGGCTGAAGGAGCTCAAGCTGCCGCAGGGGCGGTTGAAAACCGGTACGCCGCCGCGTATCGACGGCCGGTCGATTGATTTCTCAAAATGCACGCCGCAACCCGGGGACGGGATGCCCGGCGGCACCGAAGGGCCAGTGCCCGTGTTCAGCTTTATGGGCGGCGCGATTGCCCATCCGCAGCAGGTGCCGTGCTACATCACCCATACCAATGCCCGCACGCACGAGATCATTCGCTCGGGTTTTGACCGCAGCCCGATGTTCACCGGCAAGATTGACGGCGTGGGGCCCCGCTATTGCCCGAGCGTGGAAGACAAGGTCAATCGCTTTGCTGATAAGGAAAGCCACCAGATTTTCCTGGAGCCCGAGGGTTTGACCACGCATGAGATCTATCCCAACGGTATCTCGACCAGCCTGCCGTTTGACATTCAATTTGCGCTGGTGCGCTCGATGGCGGGCATGGAGAACGCCCACATTCTGAGGCCTGGCTATGCGATTGAATACGACTATTTTGACCCGCGCGCGCTGAAAACCAGCTTTGAAACCCGTGCTGTGCAGGGTCTGTTCTTTGCCGGGCAGATCAACGGAACCACCGGCTATGAAGAGGCGGCTGCGCAGGGCTTGTTTGCCGGTATCAACGCGGCGCTTCAATGTCAGGGAAAGGAAAGTTGGTTGCCAGGGCGCGACGAGGCTTATCTGGGTGTGCTGGTTGATGACCTGATCACCAAGGGCGTGACCGAGCCCTACCGCATGTTCACCAGCCGGGCGGAATACCGGTTGATGCTGCGCGAGGACAATGCCGACATGCGGCTGACCGAGAAAGGGCGGGAATTGGGTCTCGTCGATGATGCACGCTGGACCACGTTTAACCGCAAGCGCGATGCTGTTTCACGTGAAACAGAGCGGCTGCGCAGCATCTGGGTAAACCCGCGTCATCTTCCAGCCGACGAGGCCGAGCGCGTTTTGGGCAAGTCCATCGAGCGCGAATACAACCTGGCTGATTTGCTGCGCCGGCCCGAAGTTAATTACGCCGGCTTGATGTCACTGGAAGATGGCCGGTATGCGCATCCGGCGCTGGAGACTGAGGCAGGTGCCGATCTGGTGAAAAGCGTGATTGAACAGATCGAAATCACCGCGAAGTACGCCGGCTACATCGACCTGCAAAAAGTTGAGGTTCAACGCGCGGCGCACTACGAAAACCTCAAGCTGCCGCCGGAATTGGACTACCTGCAGGTGTCTGCGTTGAGTTTTGAGGCCAGGCAAACGCTGGCGAAGCACCGCCCGGAAACGCTGGGGCTGGCGTCGCGCATCTCGGGCATCACGCCCGCCACAGTTTCCCTGCTGCTGGTGCATTTGAAAAAGAAGCTCTGGAACACCGGTCCGGACATCGCGCAGTCGGCGGCGGCTGCGGAAAAGGCTGACGTTTGAGCGGCGGGGCAGAGAAGACGCTGCGCGACGGTTTGCGCAATTTGAGTCTTGATCTGGATGACCGGCAGGTCGCGCAGTTGCTCGCCTATCTGGCGATGATTGGCAAATGGACGCAGGTCTATAACCTGACAGCGGTCCGCGATCCGTCCGAGATGATGACCCACCATCTGCTCGACAGCCTCGCAGCAGTTCCGCCGCTGAATCGCCAGTTGAAGCAGATGGGCCTGGAAAATCGCGCGCGCCTGCTTGACGTTGGCGCAGGGGCTGGGCTGCCGGGCGTCGTCATCGCCATTTGCTGCCCGACGGTGGCTGTGACCTGCGTTGACGCGGTGACCAAGAAGGTGGCGTTCATCAAGCAAGCCGCGATGGAATTGACGCTCACTAATCTGGCGGGTCTGCACCAGCGGGTCGAGCAGGTGACCGAACCCTACGACGTGATCTGCTCGCGGGCATTTGCATCGCTGGCCGACTTCACTGAGTGGTCTGCCGGCGCGCTCGCGCCCGGCGGGGTATGGATGGCAATGAAGGGCAAGCATCCAGCCAGCGAAATTGACATGCTCGCTAAAGCCATTGAAGTGTTTCACGTGGAACAGCTAGTAGTGCCTGGGTTGAATGCAGAGCGCTGCATTGTCTGGGCGCGCCCGGCGTCAGCATCAATAATTTAGCGTGAGTTGACGGGCAGCGGCCTCGTCGCTGCCGTATCTACAGAACCCCTGTCGTAAACTCGTCGCTCTACTTTACGGGGTTTTTTATGTCGGGATCTTTTGTTGGCGTGGCCGACTACGGCTCGTTCGTGGTGGCCATCATCGTTTTTCTGTTGATCCCCGGCCCTGGCAACCTGGCGTTGATTTCCTCGACCAGCAAAGGCGGAATCGCTGGCGGTATGGGGGCCACCTTCGGCGTGATCGCCGGCGACCAGGTGTTGATGTGGGCAGCTGTCGCTGGCGTGTCGGCCATCATGGCTGCATATCCGGCGGCTTTTCGCGCCGTCCAGTGGATGGGCGCGGTTTACCTGACCTGGCTGGGTATCAAAATGCTGGTGGCCAATGCCGGTGACGGCCCAATTTTGCAGATCAAACCCCGGCACTACTTTCGGCAGGCGCTGGTCATCACGCTGCTTAACCCTAAGGCCATCGTTTTCTACATGGCTTTTTTCCCGCTGTTTGTCGACCCAGCCCAGCACCAGGGCCTGAAAACCTTTGGCGTCATGGCGGCATCGATTGCCGTCTTGACCTTTTTGTACGGACTTGCTGCCGTGCTGTTGACCTATTTTCTGGCCGAGCGTATCCGTGCCAGTCCGAAGATATCCGGCATTTTGCAAAAAGCGGCTGGCGTCTTCCTAATCGGCTTTGGAATCAAGCTGGCCGTCTCCAGATAGTCTTCCATTTTTTTAAACAAAAACAAAAACCAGATGGCCAAAATATTTTGCGTTGCAAATCAAAAGGGCGGGGTTGGCAAAACCACGACGACGGTCAATCTGGCCGCCGGGCTCGCCAAGGTCGGCCAGCGGGTCCTGATGATCGACCTCGACCCGCAGGGCAATGCGACCATGGGCTCGGGCGTTGACAAGCGCAAACTGGACATGACGGTGTACGACGTGCTGCTCGAATCGGCGTCGATCACCGAGGCCCGTGTGACCAGCCAGAAGCTGATCGACGGTGGCTGCAGCTATGACGTGCTGGGCGCAAATCGTGAGCTGGCGGGCGCAGAGGTGGAACTGGTCCAGCTGGAGCGACGCGAGAAACGGCTCAAGTTGGCCTTGGCCGAAGTGGCTGATGCCTATGATTTCATGCTGATCGACTGCCCGCCGTCGCTGTCGATGCTGACGCTCAATGGCCTGTGCAGCGCCCACGGCGTGATCGTTCCGATGCAGTGCGAGTACTTTGCGCTGGAAGGACTCACCGACCTGGTCAACACCATCAAGCAGGTGCACGCCAATCTGAACAAAGACCTGCAGATCATTGGCTTGCTGCGCGTCATGTTCGACCCGCGCATCACGCTGCAGCAACAGGTCAGCGAACAGCTCAAGCAGCACTTCGGCAACAAGGTGTTCAACACGGTGATTCCCCGCAATGTGCGACTGGCTGAGGCGCCCAGCTACGGCTTGCCAGGCGTGGTGTTCGACCCGGCATCAAAAGGTGCGCAGGCCTTCGTCACCTTCGCGCAGGAAATGGTCGAGCGGATCAAGGGCATGAAAGCGTGATGACGAATACGGGGTTATTCACCGCCGCGGCGCAGAGAACGCAGCGGGTCGCAGAGATGATTCGATTAGTGGATTTTTCTCTGCGGCCCTCTGCGTTTACTCTGCGCCTCTGCGATAAAAGGTATTTCGCAGCGACGTTTCAACCGTAAATTGAACCCAAATCAACCTCTAGCCCAATAATAACGTGCGCAAGAAGCTATAAAAATCATAGCGTTTAATTTACATCCCGCATGAACCCGAGCAATGTCCTGATTCTTCCCGGCTGGCAAAACAGCGGACCCGACCACTGGCAAAGCGGCTGGGAGCGCGCGCAGGGTTACGCCCGGGTCGAACAACACGACTGGATGCGGCCGCTGCGCGGTGACTGGATTTCTCGCCTGGAGGACGAGCTGCTGGCGCGTGAGCTGGGACAACACGAGCGCGCCGTGCTGGTCGGCCACAGCCTCGGTTGCATGACCGCCGTGGCCTGGGCGGCGCATTCAAAAAACACACATCGCGTCGGTGCTGCGCTGCTGGTGGCGCCGCCTGACTGCGAACGCGACAGCATGCGCCATATGCTGCCCAGCTGGTCGGCAATTCCGCTGCAAAAACTACCTTTCCCCTCGGTGCTGTTTGCCAGCAGCAATGACCCGTTTTGTGCGCTAGAGCGAGCGCGGTTTTTCGCGGACGCCTGGGGTTCCGAGTTGATCGAAGCAGGCCCCTGCGGGCACCTCAATGCCGACAGCGACCTGGGGGACTGGCCCGAGGCGCGTCTTCAACTGGAGCGGCTGGCGCGTGCCGGCTCACCAACTATTCACGACTGACTCAAGAAAGCAATTATCAATATGGTCACCAAAAAACCAAAAGGCCTGGGCCTCGGGCTCGAAGCGCTGCTTGGCCCCAAAGTCAGCGACTCTCTTGATGCCGACAACGCCGCCAGCGCAACCAGTCCGGGGCTGCCGGCGTCGCTGCGTCTGGGCGATCTGGTAGCCGGCCAGTACCAGCCTCGCACCCGCATGGACGAGGGCGCGCTGTACGAACTGGCCGAGTCGATCAAGGTGCAGGGCATCATGCAGCCGATTTTGGTGCGGCGCCTGACCAGCGGCGTCAATGACGGCAAATACGAGATCATCGCCGGTGAGCGCCGCTTCCGCGCGGCCAAAATTGCCGGTCTTGACAGCGTGCCGGTGCTGGTGCGCAATGTGCCTGACGAGTCGGCTGCGGCCATGTCGCTGATTGAAAATATCCAGCGCGAAGACCTGAACCCACTGGAAGAAGCCCAGGGCCTGCAACGTCTGGTGAAAGAGTTTGGGCTCACTCACGAATTGGCGGCCAAGGCCGTGGGGCGTTCGCGCAGTGCCGCGTCCAATCTGCTGCGGCTGCTCAATCTGGCCGATCCTGTGCAAACCATGCTGATGGCCGGCGACATCGACATGGGTCACGCCCGAGCACTTTTGAGCCTGGACCGCGCCACCCAGATCACGGCCGGCAACCAGATCGCGGCCAAGAAAATGTCGGTGCGCGAAGCCGAAAACCTGGTCAAGAAACTGGGCGCCGAGTTTTCGCTGAAGCCGCAACGCCACGCTAAGGAAAAATCCCGCGATACGCGCCGGGTTGAAGAAGAACTTGCCGACCTGCTGATGGCCGAGGTCGAGGTGCGCATAAAAAAGCAGGTCAAACGCAACGGCCGACGCGAAGACACGGGTGAGTTGGCGATCCAGTTTGCGTCGATGGATGAGCTCAATGGTTTGATCGAGCGGCTTCGGCGGTGAAACTTACATCATTGGCAATAAGAGAAGTTGCATATTATTAACAAAATGATAGTTTTTGTTTATAATATGCTACATGCGAACGAAACGCGATCCGCTCGTCGAACCCGTTGAAGTCACCCAGTTTGTGTCTGAGGTAGGTGCCCGAATCCGGCTCATGCGTCAGGCGCGAGGGCTTACTCAAGCTGAATTGGCTGCCAGAGCCGACTTGAGCCGCCATACTGTGATGGCCATCGAGATCGGTTCCCTGCGGACACGCTTTGCCGACCTGGCCCGAATTTTTTGGGCGCTCGACGACGTGGTACTACAAACAACCTTGGCCGATGCGTCCATCGATGCTGTCTATCAGGAAGCAGCCCGGGCCAAATTTCCACCGTCCAGGGCGCGCCGGAGATCAAGCGAATGACACGCCGGGCACCGGTCTTTCGCTGGACCACGGGCCCGGACGGCAACCGCCTGCCGTTCCGGGTCGGTGAGCTTACGCAAGAACAGGGCAGATGGGAGTTCCAGTACGACAGGGCCTATCTTGCCGAGGGACAAAGCGCGTGGGAACTGGACCCCCGCGACATTCGCCTCAAGCAGGGCGCAGCTTTCACGCAAGTCGGCGTCGCGCCGTTTCCCGTGTTTTGTGATGTCGCGCTTGCAGGCTGGTCTCTGGACATTCTGCAAAACCGCAGACAGCAATTTCTTGGCTCCCAAGCGAGCCCCGAACCGTGGGGATGGTGGGAGCGTTTGTTGTATGCGCACGCCGATGGATTCGGCGCGTTGTTTGGGGGAGAACTCGATGCAAAGCCCGTTGTCGAAGACATACTGGCCGTCGAAGTGCGACTGGCCGGCAAATTGGCGGGCTCAAGTCCGATGCCGAGGCTCGCGATGTGATTTCAAAAATTCTTGCGCACGTGAATCGTGAATGGCGCGCGGTCTTCGATGTGCATGCCAGGTCAATTTCGGGCAGCCGGGCAGACTGCTGGCAAGCTGTTTGCGAATTCACTTGGCAGGACTGCATTTAAGTACGAACTTGGCCCGTAGTTTTCACCGGGGCGGGCTAGCAATCGAACACTGCCTACCGGGCACTCAAAGCGTAAAGATTTTCCCCGGATTCATGATGTTTTTCGGGTCCAGCGCGCGCTTGATGGTGCGCATCATGTCAACGGCGCCGCTGCCTGTTTCGGTCACGAGAAAATCAATCTTGTGCAGGCCGACGCCGTGCTCGCCGGTGCAGGTGCCTCCAAGTGCCAGCGCGCGCGCGACGAGCTTGTGGTTCAGCGCTTCGGCTACTTCGCGTTCTTTCGGCAGCGTCGGATCAATCAAGTAACCGAAGTGAAAATTGCCGTCGCCGACATGGCCGACCAGAAAATAGGGAATGTCTGTTGCATCGACCTCGGCAATCGATTCAAGCAGGCAATCGGCCAGGCGCGAAATCGGCACACAGGTGTCGGTTGAAATGGCGCGGCAGCCAGGTCGCGACTGGATGGCGGCGAAGTAAACGTTGTGCCGCGCTGCCCAAAGACGGGTGCGTTCTTCGGGCGTGCTGGCCCATTCGAAGGCGTTACTGTCGTGGCCACTGGCAATTTCCTGCACCAGCTCGGCCTGCTCTTTCACGCTGCTGGGCGAGCCGTGAAACTCCATCAACAACATCGGCGCTTCGCGCAGCGTGGTTTTTGAATGCGCGTTCACCATGCGGATGGTGTTGCCGTCAATCAGCTCCACCCGCGCAATCGGTATACCCATTTGAATGACTTCAATCGTGGTGCGCACGGCCGCTTCAATGCTCGGAAAGGAACATACCGCAGCGCTGATGGCTTCAGGCAGTGGATAAAGTTTCACCGTGACTTCTGTGATGACGCCCAGCGTGCCTTCGCTGCCCACCATCAAGCGCGTCAAGTCGTAGCCGGCCGATGATTTTTTAGCGCGCGTGCCGGTGCGGATGACGTCGCCGCTGGCCGTGACCACTTCCAGCGCCAGCACGTTTTCGCGCATGGTGCCGTAGCGCACGGCGTTGGTGCCGCTGGCGCGGGTAGCGCTCATACCGCCCAGCGTGGCGTCAGCGCCCGGGTCAATCGGGAAAAACAGACCGGTGCTTTTGATCTCTTCGTTGAGCTGCTTGCGCGTCACTCCCGGCTGCACCGTGACAGTCAAATCCTCGGCATTGATTTGCAGCACCTTGTCCATGCGGCTCACATCGATGCTGATGCCGCCCTGCACCGCCAGCAGATGGCCTTCAAGCGAGGTGCCGACGCCGAACGGAATCACCGGCACGTTGTACCGGCCCGCCAGTTTCACGGCATCAGCCACGTCTTGCGTGCTCTCCGCAAACACCACCGCAGACGGTGGCGGCGCGGCAAAAGACGACTCGTCGCGGCCGTGTTGCTCGCGCACCACCAGCGCAGTTGAGCATTGGGCAGCGAAGCGCGCTTGGAGCGCTTTTATCAAAGCCGCAGGCGTCTCGCGTTGCGCAATTTCCGGCAGCAGGTGGGTGGGCAGCGGTGCGTTCATGGAATCTCCTGATAGGAACGCACAGTTTACGACTTACCCCGGTGACCTACCAACCGCCCCGCCTGCTGCGTGACGCGGTTACAGATTCGCTCAGTTGCCCACAGCCTGATTGAATTCCTCGCGGGAAATGAAAGAGTCCCGATTCGTATCAATCAAATCAAAGCGCTGCGAAAGCACAGGGAAATGTTCAGCCTCCTCGCGATCGAGTCGACCGTCCCGGTTGGTGTCTGCGCGATTGAAGGCAGCGTCGGCGCTCCTGGAACCCGTTCGGGTGTTCACCTGAGTAGCCTGGACACCGCCATCGCTCGGGCGCTCACTGCGATCTGCTGCCGCGGATATCGCCACCGGATCATCCAGACCGACTTTAGCGCGGGTCTGCGCACAGGCACCACCGGCGACGCTCACAGCAAAAGTGGCAATCAGCAGGATACTGCGCATTTCGAAGTTGGGAATAAAATTCTGCTGAAGGCGTGAGCGGCATTTTTTTACGGCTTGGGTGGTCATGCGCTTACCTCTTTTCGGTGCTTCATTGCTTGATTTGCGTGTCGATTTTTCATAAGTTTTCTAATTGCCAGCATGTATTGAACCGTGAGTCAGGCGGCGCCACCAGCGCTTTTGCACGGTGTTTCCCGCCTGACATGCGGCGGCAGCTTCGACACAATTTTTTGCGCGGCGTAACCACGCTTGCTGCCGGGTTATTCGCCTCGTACCACTATCCACCTTTCATCAACTACTAACCGCCTCATGTCCAACCGACTCACGCAAATAGCTACCCGCACCGGCGACAACGGCACCACCGGCCTGGGCGACAACACCCGGGTTTCCAAAGACAGCCTGCGCGTACATGCCATGGGCGATGTGGACGAACTCAATTCGAATATCGGCGTGCTGCTGTGTGAAGAAATGCCGGCCGACGTGCGCGAGCTGCTGGTGGAGGTGCAGCACCAGCTGTTTAATCTGGGCGGCGAGTTGTCTATTCCCGGTTTTGAATTGCTCAAGGCCGAGTCGGTGGTGCTGCTCGATGCGGCACTCGAAAAGTACAACGCCGCGCTGCCGCGCCTGGCCGAATTTATTTTGCCCGCAGGATCGCGCGCTGCGTCTATCGCCCATGTCTGCCGCACCGTGGCGCGCCGCGCCGAGCGCGCGGTGGTGGCCTTGGGGCATCAGGACGCGCTCAAGGAAGCACCGCGCCAGTACCTCAACCGCCTGAGCGACCTGCTGTTTGTGCTGTCGCGCGTTCTCAACCGGATGAACGGGGGCGACGATGTCTACTGGAAGAGCGAAAGAATGGCCAAGGCGGCAGCCGAATAGTGCGGCTGGAGGTACCAGAGTGCTCTGTGGCCGACCAGCATGGGTTTTTAGGTTGCTATTTAATTAATAGCTGCTTACGCACGTATCATAAGGGCTGGAAGCACAAAAGGCTTTAAGCCTGCAGCTGCAGAGGCTGCGGGAGTGTCTCAGTTAGCATGTAAGGCGTCGGCCAATCCCGGCCGGCAGACAAAAGGCAGACCGCATGTTTGATCTACAAGGCAAGGTTGCCATCGTCACCGGCGGCAATGGCGGAATCGGTTTGGCAATGGCACGGGGGCTGGCCAAAGCCGGGGCGCGCATCGCGGTCGTAGGGCGCAACCCGGACAAACTGAAACAAGCCGTTGCCAGTTTGTCGACAGGCGGTGTCGAGGCCAGAGCCTATGCCGCCGATGTCTGCGACGAAGCTGCGGTAGCCGACCTGGTGGTGAAGGTGGTGTTTGATTTTGGCCGACTCGATATCCTGGTCAACAACGCCGGCATCAATATTCGCAAGCCGGTGCAGGAGCTGACATTGAGCGAGTGGAATGCGGTGATGGACACGAACCTAACCAGCGCCTTCCTGTGCTGCCGCGCGGCCTGGCCCCACCTCAAAAAGCAAGGCGGCAAGGTCATCAACATCGGCTCCATGACCTCGATTTTTGGCGCTGCCTATGCACCGGCCTACAGCGCCAGCAAGGGCGGCATCGTGCAATTGACGCGAGCGCTCGCGACATCGTGGGCGGCTGACAACATTCAGGTCAACGCCGTTTTACCGGGCTGGATCGACACCGACATGACGCAAAAAGCCCGTATCGATGTCAGCGGCCTGCATGAACGCATTCTGGCCCGCACCCCGGCGGGCCGCTGGGGAACGCCGCAGGATCTGGCGGGTATCACGGTGTTTCTGTCCAGTGCGGCGGCTGACTTCATTACCGGCACGGCCATCCCGGTAGATGGCGGCTATTCCGTTCAAGCTTGATGACGCGTTCAGCCCTGCTTCAGCCCCGTTCCAGAGAGAATGACTTCGGCTGCACTGCTGATGTCGCTGGCCAACGCGGCCTTGGCGGCGGCCCCGTCACCGGCGCGCAAGGCATTGACCAGCGCACGGTGGGCACGAACAGAGGGCAGGTCAGACCGTCTGCGTGATGCGCTGTTGCGCAAGTCCAGGTTCAAAACCGGCCCTATCCGCAGCCACAACCCTTCGATCAGGCTGCTCAAGGCCGGCATTTGCGCGGCGGCATAGGCGGTGAAGTGAAGCTGCTTGTTGATGTGAATGATCTGGTTGGCGTCCGGCTCATCCAGAGAGATTTCCCGGCAGAAAGCCTGCTCCAGAGCGGCAAGCCTGCTTAGCTGGGATTCATCAATCCGCACTGCCGCCGTTTCCACCGCCAGGCCCTCGACGACCAGCCGGATCACCACCAACTCCTGAAACCGCGACCGCGTCATGACTGGCACGCGTACCGATTTGTTGGGCAGGATTTCCAGCGCATCGTCAGCGGCCAGCCTGCTGATGGCTTCACGTACCGGCATGGCGCTGGTGCCCAGCGCTGCAGCCATTCCAGCCAGCGTCAGGCGCTCGCCAGGCTGCAGCTGGCCCGACATGATCAACTCCCGCAAGTCCTGGTACACCCTGGCCGACAGGGTTTGATGGACGATGGGCTGCATCTTTTCCATCGAGCTGACCGGTATCGCTGGTTTTTCCAAATCGCGTTCTCCTGGTGGTTCCGCTGCAAACGCCGGGTGAGCCAGGGTATTTCTGGCCGCCAAGGCACTCTCAGAATCTGGTCGACTTCCAAGGCATTTCTAAGTGTTTTCCCTGGACGCCGAGTGAAATTTCTCTGCTTCGCTTGCGTCTGCAACAAAGATTACATATATTTGATCACATCTTGCTAGCGCAGCGAAGAGGCCTTTTACCAATGATGGGTTCAAAGGCCGGCTCTGTTGCAGCGGATTGAGCCGGTTCAGGACTTCGTCCAGGACATGCGCTCAACAGTCGGGTCGGCAGCCAGGCGATGCCCGGATTTAAACCCTATCGCCTCAGCACTAATTAGCGGGCTGCGGAGAAACCAGGAGACAAGGCAATGACGACAAGCATCAAGCATCAGAGCGCGGTGGCGGACGCCTTAGCGCAACCCGACAGCCCGGCCAATTTCGCCAATTCCGCCGATTCGGCCGGCCCGTCGGTATGCGCCAGTCGCCGCCAGCTGGTCACCGGATCGGCCGCCATGGCGGGGATGGCTGCGCTGGGAAGCCTGGGCTTTCCGGCCATCATCCACGCGCAGTCTGACAAAGTAAAAATTGGTCACCTGACACCACGCACCGGCTTCCTTGGCATGCTGGGTGAATATTCGGTCATGGCCGTGACGCTGGCGGTGGAAGAGGCCAACAAGGCAGGCGGCGTCATGGGTCGTCAGATCGAGTTGATTGCGGAGGACTCGGTCAATCCGGCCACCGCATCGTCAAGGGCGCAGCGCTTGTGCGAGCGGGAGAACGTCCAGGCGCTGGTCGGCGAAATTTCCTCCGCATCCGCCCTGGTCATAGCGCAAGTGGCGGAGCGCAACAAACGCATTTTTGTCAATGCCGGCGCCAATTCAGATGAGCTGCGCGGCAAAAGCTGCAACAAGTACATGTTCCACGTTGAAGTCGCCAACACCACCAATGTCAAGGCTTGCGGTCAGGCCTTGATGCGTGACGGCTTGATCAAGGGCAAGAAGCTGTACGCACTGACCGCCGACTATGCCTTTGGCCACGATCTGCTGCGCGTCGCCAAGCTCTTCCTCAATGCCAACGCGGGCACTCTGATCGGCGAAGATCTGGTTGGGACCGATGCCACCGACTTCAGCGCCTATTTGCTGAAGATTCGCCAGACAAAACCCGATGTGGTCGTTTGCAACCTGGCCGGCGCGCAGACCACCAATTTCATCAAGCAATACGCGGAATTTGGCCTTCCCTATCCGATCGCGGGCTTCAACCTTAATTCCGCCGATGCTTGGGCGGCAGGCCCCGACAACTTTGCCGGAACCTGGCCGCTAACCTGGCACCATGACATCAACACACCGACGTCCAAGGCTTTCGTTGCTGCCTTCACCAAAAAATTTGGCAAGCCGCCGGAGAACCAGGCATGGGGTGACTACGTTAGCTTGAAAGCCGTCGTGCAAGCGATGAATGAGACCAAGTCAACCGAGTCAAGCAAATTGATCGAGTACTTCGAAAAAGGTGCTGAATTCGATATCTTGAAGCCGCGCAAAGGCTATTTCCGTGCCTGGGACCATCAACTGATGCAGGAGATGTACACGGTCACGCCCAAGGCCAAAGGCAAGTCGAAAGACCAGTGGGACTTCATCCAGCTGGGCGCTATTTTGCCGGCTGCGGGTCAGTCGCTTGAGCTGCTGGCGCCGACCAAGGAAGAGAACACCTGCACGTTTGCCTGACTTGCTTGCTCACTCTCTCCCTTTGGTGAGGGCTTGGCTCCCCAGCCTTGATGGGACGCTATCTGCACTGCGAGGCGCTCCATCCCAACCTTCCCCCAGCGGGGGAAGGGGCAGAAGGGCGAGAAATTGAAATGCAACTTCGCATTCAACTTTCCCGCGGAATTAGTTCCAGCCAATAACCATCAACAAGCGCTTTTACGGAGTCAAGATGGAGTTCGTTTTTCTGTTGGAGCAGGTCATCAATGGCTTGTTGCTCGGCGGGTATTACCTGCTGATCGCCCTGGGCCTGTCGCTGATCTTCAGCCTGGGCGGTGTCGTCAATCTTGCGCACGGTGCGTTTTTCGCGCTGGGCGCCTATTTCGCTGTTGAACTCACCAAACATCTCGGCTTTGTCGGTGCGTTGGTGCTCGCGCCGGTGGCCGTGGGCCTGCTAGGCATGCTGTTTGAACGCTTCCTGCTGCGCCGCTTCTATTCTGCCGACCCGATTCTCAGTCTGCTGCTGACTTTTGGCCTGGCCATGGTTGCCGAGCAGCTGATCCGCATGATCTGGGGTGCCTCGCCGCTGCAATCATCGATCCCTGCCGCCTTCAAGGGGCAAGTGATCGTCGGCGATTTTCTTTATTCGAAGTACCGCTTGCTGATGCTGGCGGTCGTCCTGGTGGTGTTGACCGGCATCTGGTTTTTGCTGAACAAGACGTCATTCGGCCGGGTGGTGCGGGCGGGCGTGCAGAAACCCGACATGGTCGCGGTGCTGGGAATCCGCTTGCAGCCTTACATGACGACCATCGTCGCGCTCGGCGTTGGGCTGGCCGCGCTGGCGGGCTTGTTGTTCGCACCCATTTCCGGAGTACACCCGGCGATGGGAACCGAAATCCTGACCGCTGCTTTTGTCGTCGTGGTCATCGGCGGCCTGGGCAGTTTCTGGGGTGTCGTGCTGGCCGCCGTGCTGGTGGGCGTGGTGCGCGGAATCACGATTCACTTTTACGCACCGGCGGGAGAAGTTTCAATGTACCTGCTGATGCTGGGGGTGTTGCTGTTCCGTCCGCGCGGCTTGCTGGGTGAGCGCATCGAACGATTTGAATGAAGAGCGGCCCCATGAACAAAAAATATCAACCCCTGGTGATCGGTGCGCTGGCACTGGCAGGCCTGCCCTTCGTCCTCCAGGCCATCGGCCTGACGCTGACTTCGTCCACCGACGTGGTGATCTTCGCGATTGCCGCCATGGGCCTGAACCTGCTGGTCGGCTACACCGGCCTGACGTCCTTCGGTCACGGCGCCTGGTTCGGCATAGGCGCCTATGCGGCCGCGCTGTGCCAGAAGCACTGGTTCCCAGGCCAGATCGGGATCCCACTGGTTTTTTCGCTCGCGTTTATCGCAGCGCTGGCGAGCATCGTGGGGTTCTTGATCCTGCGGCGGCGCGGCGTTTACTTTTCATTGCTGACTTTGGCTCTCTCGGCGCTCACCTACGCGATCGCCTTCCGCTGGACCGCCTTCACCGGCGGCGAAAATGGACTGGGAGGCGTTGTTCGGCCGGCCATCGGCCCACTCAACCTGGATGATCCCGCCGTGTATCTGACGCTCGTCAGCGTGATCGGCTTCGCTGTGCTGTATCTGCTGCTCCGCGTCATCCGCTCGCCGTTCGGCCATGTCATCGTCGCCATTCGCGAGAACGAGCAGCGTGCCACGTTTCAGGGCTATAACACGCACCACTACAAGCTGGCGGTGTTTGTGCTGTCTGCCACCGTTACCGGGCTGGCGGGTGCGCTGCTGGTTTTCAACCATCGCATCGCCTCGGCCGATCCGACCTCGGTTGCATTTTCCGGCGCCTTGCTGGCGATGGTGGTGATTGGCGGCATGCGCAGCTTTCTTGGCCCCGCATTGGGCGCGCTGTTCTACATTCTGGCCAGCGAGTTGCTGTCGATATGGACGAATAACTGGCTGTTCTGGTTCGGGCTGGCATTTGTCGGATTTATCCTTTATTCGCCAAACGGACTGGTCGGCATCTGGGCGATCTTGCAGCGCAAGTGGCGGCCGCTTGTTGAAGACGTCGCGGCCATGAGCAAGCGCAGGATTTACGAAGGTTTGCCCTTGCCGGCCTTCTTGCGGCCCAAGCCGCGCGAGGGCGTGGTGCTGGAAGTGACGGCCGTCAGCAAGCACTTCGGCGGCATTCAGGCCGTCCGCAATGCAGGGCTGACCTTGCACGCCGGTGAGATCCACGCGCTGATCGGGCCGAACGGCGCGGGCAAGACGACGACCTTCAATCTGATCTCGGGCATGTTTGTACCGGATTCGGGCACTGTGCGTCTGAACGGGCAAGAAATTCAGGCCCTGCCGCCGCAACACATCTGCCGACAAGGGCTGGCCCGCTCGTTCCAGATCACCAATCTGTTTCGCGGCCTGTCGATCTACGAAAACCTGCGGCTGTCCTTGCAGGCGCAGCACTTGGGCAGCTTCAACGTCTGGCGCGATATCGACAGTTACCCAAAGGTCCATGCGGAAACTGCAGAGTTGATGAAATTTCTCGGTCTTGAAGGCATTGAGGACACCGAAGCCGGGGAGCTTTCCTATGGCGGACAACGGCTGGTCGATCTGGGTATCGCGTTGGGCTCCAAACCGCAGGTGCTGCTGATGGACGAGCCGCTGGCCGGTCTGGCAGCGGCCGAACGGGAGCGCGTGTCGCATCTGGTCAAGACCATCGCCAGCAATATCCCGGTGTTGATCGTCGAGCACGACATTGACCGCGTGCTCGGGTTTTCGCAACGTGTGACCGTGATGAACGAGGGCAGCGTGTTGATGGCGGGCACGCCGGAAGAGGCGCGCGCCGACCGGCGGGTGCAAGAGGTGTACACCGGCTCGGGAACGCCGCCCGTCACCGGCCGCGTGGCGGGTCCGGCCGGCGAGCGCACGCAATTGCTGCGCTTTGAGGGGGTGAACGCGTTTTATGGCAAAAGCCACATCCTCAATGACGCCACACTCGATGTGCGCGAAGGCGAAATCGTCGCGCTGCTGGGTCGCAACGGCGCCGGCAAGTCCACGCTGCTGAAGGCGCTGACTGGCTTGCTTAAACCGGCGTCAGGGACGATTGAATTTGCCGGCCAGGCTATCGCCGGCTTGCCGGCACCTGATATTGCTCGCCTGGGCATCGGCTATGTACCGCAAGGGCGCGGCCTGTTTGCCGGCATGACGGTGGCTGACAACCTGGCGCTGGGCCGGCTGGCGCGGTCCACCGA
>JANPFZ010000089.1:0-6644 GCA_031423655.1 Polaromonas sp. | reverse complement strand
ATCCGTGAAGGCGGCCGGACGGTGGGCGCTGGGGTTGTGGCCAAGATCATTGCTTGATTTTGCGAGACAGTTCGCAGCCACGCACGAGCGAGCCTGCTTTGTCCTTAGCTGACTAAGAATTCAAGGGTTCCATAAAGGTTGATGTAGGGGTATAGCTCAATTGGCAGAGCGTCGGTCTCCAAAACCGAAGGTTGTAGGTTCGATTCCTACTGCCCCTGCCACCCGTCATTGATGCGCGTTGCTTGCGTCTCGGTGGTACAGGTGGTTTGACAGTTAAGCAAGCAGGCCCGCCGCGAGTGAAAACTTCAGGTGGGCGTAGGCGTCTCCAAGACGCGTGAAGATTGAACAGGATTTTGGTAATCATGGCCACTAGTCAAGTTGAAACCGTCAGCACCACTGCCGACAAGGCCAAGCTGGGTCTCGCGGTAGCCCTCGTGCTGGCGTCTTTGGTGGCGTTTTACCTGTTGAGCAAACAAGGCCAGGTGACCCAGTGGGGTGCGCTGATTGCCGGCCTGATCGCGGCGGTTGTGGTCTTTCTGACGTCGGAAGTCGGCAGGCAATTCGTCGCATTCGGCCGTGATTCATGGCGTGAAGTGAAAAAGGTGGTTTGGCCGACGCGCAAGGAAGCCATCCAGATGACGGCTTATGTGTTTGCATTCGTCGTCGTGATGGCGCTGTTTTTGTGGATGACCGACAAAGCGCTGGAATGGGTGTTTTACGACTTGATCTTGGGGTGGAAAAAATAATGAGTAATCTAAACCCTGTCAGCGCAGAAGTGTCAGGCGAGGCGGTTGTCGAGTCTTTTCTGCCGGCCGCTGGCATGCAGTGGTATGTCGTTCATGCCTATTCCGGTATGGAAAAAGCGGTTGAGCGCAACATCGTTGAGAGAATCAACCGAGCCGGCATGCAGTCGAAGTTCGGCCGGTTTCTGGTTCCGACTGAAGAGGTTGTAGAGATCAAGAACGGTCAGAAAAAAACCACCGAGCGTCGCTTTTTCCCGGGTTATGTGCTGGTCGAAATGACGATGGACGACGAAAGCTGGCACTTGGTGAAGCACACCAACAAGGTGACGGGTTTTGTCGGCGGCGCGAAAAACCGTCCGGCTCCGATTTCAGAGGAAGATGTTCAAAAAATCGTGAACCAGATGCAGGTCGGCACCGAGAAGCCGCGCCACAAGATTGAATTTGAAACGGGCGAATACGTGCGCGTTAAAGACGGCCCGTTCACCGACTTCAACGGTACCGTGGAAGAAGTCAACTACGACAAGAACAAGGTGCGCGTGTCGGTGACCATTTTCGGTCGCGCAACGCCTGTAGAGCTGGAATTCAGCCAGATCGAGAAAACCTGAGGTCCGAAATTTTGCGGGACAAGCCCATACACGTGCGAAGCAGCGCGTGGCCCGGTCCTCGAGATGTTTAGATGAATTCGCGCTTTGCAACTCGGCGCGGCAGGTTCGCAAGAACCCTTTTGAGTTGTGTAACCCCCGGGGAGCCCGGTCCTGCTTACTAGCAGCGTTCAGGCGTTATTACCCGCAAGGAGAAAAGTATGGCGAAAAAAATCGTCGGCTTCGTCAAGCTGCAAGTGCCAGCTGGCAAGGCCAACCCGTCCCCCCCGATTGGCCCGGCTTTGGGTCAGCGCGGTCTGAACATCATGGAATTCTGCAAGGCGTTCAATGCCCAGACCCAGGGTGTTGAGCCTGGTTTGCCTTTGCCTGTGGTGATCACCGCTTACGCAGACAAGAGCTTCACCTTCATCATCAAGACGCCGCCGGCGGTCACCTTGATCAAGAAAGCCATCAAGCTCGACAAAGGCTCTGCCACGCCGCACACGGCAAAAGTAGGCAAGATCACCCGCGCCCAGCTGGAGGAGATTGCCAAAACCAAAATGAAAGACATGACGGCTGCCGACCTGGATGCTGCCGTTCGTACGATTGCTGGCTCGGCCCGCTCCATGGGCGTGACAGTGGAAGGTGTCGTATGAGCAAGATGACCAAACGCCAGAAAACTGTCGGCAACAAAATTGACAGCAACAAGCTGTATGCACTGCCTGAAGCTCTTGGACTGGTAAAACAGTTCGCCGTCGCCAAGTTTGATGAGTCCATCGACGTGGCTGTACAGCTCGGCATCGATGCCAAGAAATCTGATCAGGTCGTTCGCGGTGCTGTCGTGTTGCCCAATGGCACCGGTAAAACCAAGCGCGTTGCCGTGTTTGCCCAGGGCGCCAAGGCTGACGAAGCCAAAGCTGCCGGCGCCGACATTGTGGGCATGGACGATCTCGCCGCTGACATCAAGGCCGGCAAGATGGACTTCGACGTGGTGATCGCATCGCCTGACGCAATGCGAATTGTGGGTACGCTGGGCCAGATCCTCGGCCCCCGCGGCCTGATGCCTAACCCGAAAGTTGGCACCGTGACGCCTGATGTCGCTACGGCCGTGAAGAACGCAAAAGCAGGTCAGGTCCAGTTCCGCGTTGACAAGGCAGGCATTGTGCACGGCACGATTGGCCGCCGTTCGTTCGATACCGACAAGCTGCAGGGAAACCTGGCCGCGTTGATTGAGGCGCTGACCAAGGCCAAGCCGGCCACCAGCAAAGGCGTGTATTTGAGGAAAGTTGCTGTGTCGTCGACGATGGGTGTGGGCGTTCGCGTCGACACACAAACCATCGCGGCGTAATTTTTAGAAATTTGGGCATCCCGCGAGGGTTGCCTGATGTGGTGGGCTGCTGGATCAACATTTCGGCAGGCCATCCAGGACCGTTGGTGTGCTGGCTGAAAAGCAGGGCACTTAATCGTCGCAAGACAGCCAACGCAGATGGCGGTCCCGCTGCAGATGATTTTGAGAAGAATCTGAAACAGTTGGTCGCTGAACAAGAGCTTGCTGGAAGGTGGATGCGAAAGCTTCTGCCATAAGGTAATTTTTTAAGGAGTAGACCTTGAGTCTCAATCGCAGTGAGAAACAAGCCGTCATTGATGAAGTGACCGGCCTCGCAGCTATTGCTCAAACGCTCGTGATAGCGGAATACCGTGGTATCACGGTCGCTGACATGACTCGTCTGCGCAGCCAAGCGCGCGACAAGGGCGTGACCCTGAGTGTTCTCAAGAACACTTTGGCTCGCCGTGCCGTGGCTGGAAGCGCATTCGAAGTCGTCACCGACCAGATGACCGGTCCGCTGATCTACGGCTTTTCCGTCGATGCTGTTGCCGCTGCAAAAGTAGTGGCTGACTTCGCGAAGACCAACGACAAGTTGGTGATTCGTGGTGGCGCATTCGGTGGAAAAACCCTGGATGTCAATGGCGTGAAGCAATTGGCCAACATTCCTTCGAGAGAAGTATTGCTGGCCCAGGTGTGTGGCTTGCTGATGTCGCCTATTTCGCGGACGGCCGTTGTGCTAGGCGCGCTGGCGGCAAAAAAAGGTGGCGGCGACGCGCCTGCAGCAGAAGAAGCGGCGCCTGAAGCTGTAGCGGCTTGAACGATAGACCTTGAGGGTGCGACGCGCCTGGCGCAGACATACCCGCAACTGTTAGAAAATTTTTAGGAAATCAAAATGGCATTCGATAAAGACGCATTTTTGACCGCGCTGGATAGCATGACGGTCCTCGAACTCAACGAACTGGTGAAAGCCATCGAAGAGAAATTTGGTGTGAGCGCAGCTGCCATGGCGGCTCCGGCGGCCGGCGGTGGTGCCGGCGCAGGCGCTGCAGCTGCCGAAGAGAAGACCGATTTCAACGTGGTTCTGCTTGAAGCTGGTGCCCAGAAGGTGCAAGTTATTAAAGCAGTTCGTGAACTGACAGGTCTTGGCCTCAAGGAAGCCAAGGATCTGGTCGACGGCGCTCCAAAGAATGTCAAGGAAGCCATTCCAAAGGCTGACGCTGAAGCTGCCAAGAAGAAGCTAGAAGACGCCGGCGCGAAAGTCGAGCTCAAGTAATTCTTGTTGCTTGCAAAGGCTGGAAGACCTCCAAGGGGCTTCCAGCCTTTTGCGCTTCATGGAGTGCACTGGAAAAAGGATTGCTTCAATCTTTTTTCCAGTGTTCATCGAAGCCAAAAAGCCCGGCGTTGCCGCTTTTTAACTTCTCGAACATTGCAGGCTTATGCCTGTCCGGTGTTTTGGAGAAATACTGGAAAGAAGATTGTTTTCAATCTCCTTTCCAGTGTTTTCTGAATTTCGACTGCAGAAAGCGCCTTGGTTCGGGTGACGTGCAACGCGTCACTGTCCGCCATGGTTGGTAGTGGCCAACCACCAAGCTGCCTGAATACGCTTGTGTATTCGGGTACGAGAGTCGCCAGAGCCCATCAAAACGGAAAACTCATGGCCCTAACTACAAGTTACAGCTTCACCGAACGCAAACGCATCCGCAAAAGCTTCGGCATCCGCGAAAGCGTGTTGACTGTCCCCTATTTGCTGCAAATGCAGAAGGACGCGTATACCGCGTTTCTGCAGGCTGATCGTGCGCCGCAGAAGCGCACAGTCGAAGGCTTGCAGGCAGCATTTGAAAACGCCTTCCCCATCGTCTCGCACAACGGTTTTGTCGAGATGAAATTCCTCGAGTACAACCTGGCAAAGCCCGCGTTTGACGTGCGCGAATGCCAGACCCGTGGCCTGACCTTCGCATCGGCTGTGCGCGCTAAAGTGCAACTAATTATTTATGACCGCGAGTCCTCGACCTCGCAGTCCAAGGTCGTCAAGGAGGTCAAAGAGCAAGAGGTCTATATGGGCGAAGTGCCGCTCATGACCGACAAGGGCTCGTTTGTTATCAACGGTACCGAGCGCGTTATCGTGTCGCAGCTGCACCGCTCGCCAGGCGTGTTTTTCGAACACGACAAAGGCAAGACCCACAGCTCGGGCAAGTTACTGTTCTCTGCCCGAATCATTCCTTATCGTGGTTCGTGGCTTGACTTCGAATTCGACCCGAAAGACATTCTGTATTTTCGCGTCGACCGTCGCCGCAAAATGCCAGTGACGATTTTGCTTAAGGCCATTGGCCTGAATCATGAGTCGATTCTGGCCAACTTCTTTGTGTTCGATAATTTCCGTCTGATGGACAGCGGTGCGCAGATGGAATTCGTCGCCGAGCGCATGCGCGGCGAAGTGGCCCGTTTTGACATCACCGACAAGTCCGGCAAGGTCGTGATCGCGAAGGATAAGCGCATCACGGTGCGCCACACGCGCGAACTGGAGCAAAGCAGCACCACGACCATCAGCGTGCCGGAAGACTTCCTCGTCGGCCGCGTGGTCGCGAAAAACATCGTTGATGCCGAGACCGGTGAAATCATCGCCAAGGCCAACGACGAGCTGACCGAGATGCTGCTGAAAAAGCTGCGTTTGGCCGGTGTGCAGGACCTTCAGGTGCTGTATACCAACGAACTCGATCAGGGTGCCTATATTTCGCAAACCTTGCGCGCCGATGAAACGGCAGACGAGTTTGCAGCGCGCGTGGCTATCTACCGCATGATGCGGCCGGGAGAGCCGCCAACGGAAGATGCAGTTCAGGCTTTGTTCCAGCGCCTGTTCTACAACCCGGACACCTATGACCTGTCGCGCGTCGGACGCATGAAGTTCAATGCCCGCGTGGGTCGCGACGCGTCTACCGGCCCGATGGTCATGACCAACGAGGACATCCTCGCGGTCGTCAAGATTCTGGTGGACCTGCGCAACGGTAACGGTGAAGTCGACGACATCGATCACCTCGGCAATCGCCGTGTGCGCTGCGTCGGTGAACTGGCTGAGAACCAGTACCGTACCGGTCTGGCGCGTATTGAAAAAGCCGTGAAAGAGCGTCTAGGTCAGGCCGAGCAAGAGCCGCTGATGCCGCATGACCTGATCAACAGTAAGCCGATTTCCGCGGCGCTGAAGGAGTTCTTCGGCGCGTCGCAGCTGTCGCAGTTCATGGACCAGACCAACCCGCTGTCCGAGATCACGCACAAGCGTCGTGTTTCTGCTCTTGGCCCTGGTGGTTTGACCCGTGAACGTGCAGGTTTTGAAGTGCGCGACGTGCACGTAACCCATTACGGTCGCGTCTGCCCGATTGAAACGCCTGAAGGTCCGAACATTGGTCTGATCAACTCGCTGGCCCTGTACGCCCGCCTGAACGAATATGGTTTCATCGAAACGCCGTACCGCCGGGTGGTCGACAGCAAGGTCACGATGCAGATTGACTACCTGTCTGCCATCGAAGAAGGTAAGTACGTCATCGCCCAGGCCAATGCCTTGCTCGACGAAGCGGGCACGTTGACTGGTGATCTGGTGTCTGCGCGTGAAAACGGCGAATCCATTCTGGTCGGTGCAGAACGCATCCAGTACATGGATGTGTCGCCGGCGCAGATCGTGTCGGTGGCGGCATCGCTGGTGCCGTTCCTGGAACACGACGATGCCAACCGCGCGTTGATGGGTGCCAACATGCAGCGCCAGGCGGTGCCTGTGCTGCGCCCGGAAAAGGCCTTTGTCGGTACCGGTATCGAGCGCGTGTCCGCAGTCGACTCCGGCACCGTGGTGACCGCCAACCGCGGCGGCGTGGTCGACTATGTCGATGCAACCCGTATCGTGGTGCGTGTGAATGATGCAGAAGCCCTCGCCGGCGAAGTTGGCGTGGACATCTACAACCTGATTAAGTACCAGCGTTCCAACCAGAACACGAATATCCATCAGCG
>JANPFZ010000088.1:0-4254 GCA_031423655.1 Polaromonas sp. | reverse complement strand
GGCACAATTTGCCGCCGTGGCTGGTCGAGCCGTTAAAGGAACAACTGGGCGATGATTTCTGGCCGCTGGTCGATAGTCTCAATGCACCTGCCGGGCTGGACATGCGTGTCAACACCTTGAAGGACAAACGCGCTGATGTCCAGAAGGAGCTTGCAAAAGCTGCTCTTAAAACAGTAGCAACACCGTACTCGCCGTGGGGACTGCGGCTGGCCGACAAATCGCAGCTGGGCAAGCTTGATGCGTTCACGCGCGGCGCCATTGAGGTGCAGGACGAGGGCTCGCAACTGCTAGCCCTGCTGGTCGATGCAAAGCGCGGCGAAATGGTGGTTGATTTTTGCGCCGGCGCGGGCGGAAAAACGCTGGCGCTGGGCGCGTCAATGCGCAATACCGGGCGGCTTTACGCATTTGATACGTCTGGCCACCGGCTTGACGCGCTTAAACCCCGGCTCGCGCGCAGTGGTTTGTCCAATGTCCACCCGGTGGCGATTGCGCATGAGCGCGACGACCGCATCAAGCGCCTGGCCGGCAAGATTGACAGGGTGCTGGTCGATGCACCCTGTTCTGGCCTGGGTACGTTGCGGCGTAATCCGGACCTCAAGTGGCGGCAGAACCCCAAGGCGATTGAGGAGCTGACGGCCAAGCAGACCGCTATTTTGCAAAGCTCTTCACGTCTGCTCAAGCCCGGTGGACGACTGGTTTATGCGACCTGCAGCGTGTTGCGACAGGAAAATGAGGGCATCGCGGAGGCCTTCAGTGCGGCCAATCCGGAATTTCAGCTGCTTGAAGTCGGGCCGCTGTTGACGCATCTGGGTGTGGAAAAAGCCGACCCGCTGTGCCGTGGGCCCTATTTGCGGCTTTGGACCCATCTGCATCAGACAGATGGCTTTTTTGCTGCCGTGTGGCAGAAAGCGTGAATCATCAGCTGAAAAATGACAGACGATAGAGCCGTGTTGAGAAATTTACCTAACTTTTAACGGCTTTACTGCAGCGCTGCGTTGATAACCCTCATTTTTCTACGATCCGTTTATAATGATTGGTTATCTGTTGCAGCGCCTGATAACACGTTTGAAATTCGGCAAGGCTGTGCTTACAACGATTGAAAGATCTACATGATATTTTTTGATGCCGCCCTGGATTGGCTGGCTCATGGACTATTGGCCGCCAGCTGGTGGCAAATAGTGCTCTACGCGCTGGTGACGACACACATCACGATTGCCAGCGTCACAATCTACCTTCATCGCCATCAGGCGCACCGGGCAATGGATCTTCATGCGCTCCCGGCACATTTTTTTCGCCTCTGGCTTTGGCTGGGTACAGGCCAGGTCACCAAAGAGTGGGTGTCGATTCACCGCAAGCATCACGCCAAGTGCGAAACGGATGAAGATCCGCACAGCCCACAGACGCGCGGTATCGAAACTGTGTTCTGGAAAGGCGCGGAGCTGTACCGTGCCGAAAGCAAAAACCTGGAAACCATGGCGAAGTTCGGTCACGGTACGCCCAAGGACTGGATCGAGCGCAACCTCTACACCCGCTATAGCTGGCAGGGCGTTGGATTGATGATGATCATCAACTTGGCGCTGTTTGGCGCAGCGGGCCTGGCCGTCTGGGCTGTTCAGATGATCTGGATACCCGTTACTGCGGCCGGCATCATCAACGGCATCGGGCACTACTGGGGCTACCGCAACTTTGAGGCGCCTGACGCCAGTACCAACATTTCGCCGTGGGGCATCATGATCGGCGGCGAAGAGCTGCACAACAATCACCATACTTACCCGACGTCGGCGAAGTTTTCGGTTAAGCCGTATGAGTTCGACATCGGCTGGGTTTACATTCGCGCGCTTGAAAAAGTGGGCCTGGCGACCGTCAAAAAAGTGCCGCCCAAGCTTCAACTGGGCGCCATCAAGCCTGTCGCCGACGAGAAAACGCTGGAAGCATTGATTGCCCATCGCTATGAAGTCATGGCTGGATTTGCCCGTGCGTTGCGTCACGCTGGCCGCAACGAGATCGAACTGCTGAAGGCCAAAAAAGCTGACGCCTCGGTACTTCGCGCCGCCAACCGCTGGCTGCACCGTGACGATGACAAAGTGCCTGCGACAGCCAAGTTGCATGTGGCGCAGGCAAGGGCCGAACACCCGGTGCTGGACAAGATGGTCACGATGCGTGAGGAACTCCGCCAGATGTGGCTGTCCACCTCTGCATCCAGTGAGCAGTTGGCTTCAGACCTGCAAGTCTGGTGTCACCGCGCTGAAGAAAGCGGTATTGCCGCACTGCGCGAGTTTTCGATGAAGCTGCGCGCCGCCCGCGCCTGATTTGGCTTGGCAGCCGACTTCGGCTGGCGGCTCTCTCTAGCGCTAACAACAAAGCCGCTGTAGCGATTTCGCTGCAGCGGCTTTGTTGTTTGTGGCGCTAACCATGACCCACCCGGTTGAAAATCTATTTCACCACGCACTTATTGGCAACGTCGTCGCAGTTCTATTTTTTCCAGTGCTGCCTTAGGCGAGCTGCAGCTTGCTGATGTACAGCAGGGTCTAATGCAATTGGCAAGACTGCGTCTCATTCGAACGTAGCTACCAAGAGCAAAGCAGCATGACTTGCCGTGAAGGCGCAAGTAGACTTCATGCGTCTGTATTGAAGATGACGAAGCCATAAAAAAACCCGCTGAGTAGAGCGGGTTCTTATTAATACGGAAGGATTGCAAGATTCTCGCCAAATTACTTCAACTTGATTTCCTTGTATTCCACATGCTTGCGTGCTTTTGGATCAAATTTCATGATCAGCATTTTGTCGGGCGTGGTCTTCTTGTTCTTGGTGGTCGTGTAAAAGTGACCAGTGCCGGCGGTTGATTCCAGCTTGATTTTTTCGCGTGCGCCTTTAGCCATGTCCTTACTCCTTTGTGTCCTTAGACTTCACCGCGAGCACGAAGATCCACCAGGATCGCGTCGATGCCTTTTTTGTCGATCAGTCGCAGACCGGCGGTCGTGATGCGCAGGCGAACCCAACGGTTCTCGGTCTCGACCCAGAAGCGGCGGTACTGCAGATTAGGCATGAACCGGCGCTTGGTTTTGTTGTTGGCATGAGAAACCTTATTTCCCACCATCGGGCCTTTGCCCGTTACCTGACAGACGCGTGCCATGAGCACTCTCCGTAAAAAAATGAAATCGGATGCTGGAAGTCTTTGGGGACTCGCAGCTAAGCCTTAAATTATAGCCTGAAAATCAAGCACCCTCAAGTCTCCAGTCTCAAGTTTGCAGCAGAGCCCACGCAGTGAGGGACTGTAGAAGACCATGAGGTGCCCCTCCCTTCAAGCAGGGGCCGCGGGACTGGCTTCGCCAGACCGCAGGCGCAGCGGCCCCCTCGGGGGGCAGCGCATTACACGAAGTGAAAAGCGTGGGGGCCTAACTCTGCTCCAGAAAACGCTGCGCATCGAGCGCCGCCATGCAGCCGGTGCCCGCGCTGGTTATCGCCTGGCGGTAAACATGGTCCTGCACGTCACCCGCCGCAAAAACACCCGGCACGCTGGTCATTGTGGCAAAGCCCTGCAGACCGGTTTTCGTGATGATGTAGCCGTCTTTCATGTCAAGCTGACCAGCAAAAATATCGGTATTGGGCTGATGGCCGATGGCAATGAAGCAGCCCGACAACTTCATATCTTGCGTGCTGTCGTCGCGTGCGCTTTTTAGTCGAACGCCCGTCACGCCCGACGCGTCCCCCAAGACTTCGTCAAGCGTGCTATGCAGCTTGAGCTCGATCTTGCCCGCAGCCACTTTTTCATGCAGTTTGTCGATCAGAATCGCTTCGGCCCTAAACTTGTCACGGCGATGAACCAGCGTGACCTTGCTGGCAATGTTCGACAGGTACAGCGCTTCTTCAACCGCCGTATTGCCGCCGCCAACGACACACACTTCCTGGTTCTTGTAGAAAAAACCGTCACAGGTCGCACAGCCGGAGACGCCGCGACCCATGAAGGCTGTCTCTGAAGGCAAACCAAGGTATTTGGCCGATGCGCCGGTCGCGATGATCAGCGTGTCGCAGGTGTAGGTCCCGCTGTCGCCTGTCAGCGTGAAAGGTCGCTTGCTGAAGTCGACTTTGTTGACGTGGTCGAAAATGATTTTCGTATTAAAGCGTTCGGCATGCTCCAGAAAGCGCTGCATCAAATCAGGGCCCTGCACCCCATGCGCATCAGCGGGCCAATTGTCGACGTCGGTCGTCGTCATGAGCTGGCCACCCTGGGCAATTCCGGTGATCAGCACCGGG
>JANPFZ010000087.1:0-10260 GCA_031423655.1 Polaromonas sp. | reverse complement strand
TTTCAGGTCACGACGCACGAGGTCGACAACTACGGCAACGCGGTGTGAGCGGTACCAGCGTCATCATCAGTTGCGAGCATGGCGGAAATGCGGTTCCAGCCGACTACGCGCCGCTGTTTCTGGACCACCAGGCGCTGCTTCAGACGCATCGCGGCTGGGACCTGGGCGCGCTGGAGCTCGCCCGGCAGCTGGCCACAGCCGTTGACGCGCCGCTCTTTGCCGCCACCACCACACGCCTGCTGATTGATTTGAACCGCTCCATCGGCCACCGCCAGCTGTATTCAGAGGCCACACGCAGCTTGCCGCTGGCGACGCGCTGCCGCATCGTGGCGATGCACTACCGGCCCTATCGCGACGCGGTGGAAGGCGAAGTGGCGCGCCTGATTGCGGCCGGCCAGCGCGTGGTGCATATTGCCTCGCATAGCTTTACACCCCAATTGCATGGCGTCGTGCGGCGCGCCGACGTGGGCTGGCTGTATGACCCGCGCCGCGCTGGCGAGGGGCCGTTTGCGCTGCACTGGCTAAGCGCTTTTGAGCGCCTGCGGCCCGACCTGAAACTGCGGCGCAATTACCCCTATGTAGGCAGGGGTGACGGCCTGACCACGCTGCTGCGCAAACGCCATGGCGCCCATCAGTACGTCGGCATGGAGCTGGAGGTGAACCAGCACTTTTTCATTGAGGGTGGCGCGGCCTGGACGGCGCTGCGCGCAGGCATCACGCGGGCACTGACGGAAGCCGTGGCGACCGCCCTGGCAATGGACGCGGCGCAGACTGCAGGCGGGACCAGCCTCAACCGTGGGCGCTAGTGCCTGATGCAACGCCCGGCATTAATTGTCCGCACGCAGCCCGTGCTTTTCAATGCGGTAACGCAAGGTGTCGCGACTGATCTGCAGCGCCCGTGCGGCCTTGGTGACGTTCCAGCCGGCCTGTTGCAGCGCGGCGACGAGATGCTGGCGCTCTATCGCATCCAGTGAAATGCCAACCGCCGGTGCGGTGTCAGCGGTAATCGACAGAATTTCGGCTGCCGCCGTCAGGTCCGGCACCAAGCCCAGGTCGGCCGCGCCCAGATGCGGTGCGTTACCAAGCAACACGGCGCGCTCGATGACGTTGCGCAGTTCGCGTACATTGCCCGGCCAGCGGTGCTGGCGCAGGGCGCGCACGGCGCTGTCATCGAGCGTGGGAGCGCGCTTGGCGTAGCGCGCGGCAATCTGCCCGATGAAGCGCTCGGCCAGCAGCAGCACATCGTCGCCCCGCGCGCGCAGTGGCGGCAGGTTGATCTGGAACACGCGCAGGCGGTACAACAGGTCACTGCGAAACTTGCCGGCTGCCACCAGGTCGTCGAGGTCCCGGTTGGTGGCGGCCACCACCCGCACATTGACCAGCCGGTCTTGCACCGCGCCCAGGCGGCGCACGCGCAGATTTTCGAGCACGCGCAACAGCTTGCCTTGCAGCGTCAGGTCAAGCTCGCCAATCTCGTCGAGCAGCAGCGTGCCACCATCAGCGGCTTCGATCAGCCCGATCTTGCGCGACTGCGCGTCGGTGAACGCGCCTTTTTCATAGCCAAAGAGCTCGCCTTCCATTAAATGAGTGGGCAGTGCGGCGCAATTGATTTCGACAAACGGCGCCTGCGCCCGGGGCCCGGCGAAATGGCAGGCCCGAGCGACCAGCTCTTTGCCAGAACCGGTTTCTCCCAGTACCAAAATCGGCGCCACGGGCGAGTTGTCACTCGGCTCGCTGATGGCCAGCGTGCGCACCAGCGTGCGCAGCGCACACATGGGGGGTGACGCGCCGACCAGCGCATCGAGCCCCGCCTCACCGGCCTGCCGACTCTGGTAGTACTGCAGCGCCCTGCGGTTGCCGGACTCCGCCAGCGCCCGGTCAATCACCGCGCGCAGCGCCGCCAGCGCGACGGGTTTGGTCAGCAGGTCAAAAGAGCCGGCCTTCATCGCGTCAATCGCTACCGGCACGCTGGCAAAGCCGGTGACCATGACGATCCTGATCTGTTCGTCATTGGCGCGCAGCGCACGAATCACCTCGATGCCATCCAGCCCCGGCAACTGGTAGTCAACGATGGCCACTTCAGGCATGGTGCGTCTGGCCGCGTCAACACCCGCAGGGCCGTCATGAACCATGGCGACCGTGTGCTTGAGCTTTTCGAAATAACGGGCCATGTTTCTGGCCAGCGTGACTTCGTCTTCAATGATCAGAATGTTGGCCATGGGCGAGCGCTAGGGTGGAATTGAAGTGTTCAGCCCGCCACGGGCAAACGAATTTCCACTGCAGTGCCATGCGGCGCCACGGCGGTCAGCTCGACGCTGCCGTGCCATTGCTCGACCATGCGTTTGACCAGCGCCAGGCCGATGCCCAGGCCACCGCTCTTGGTACTGCAAAACGGCCGAAACAGGCGCTGCCGGGCTTCGTCCGACACGCCGCTGCCGTTGTCGGTCAGCAGCACGATGACCATCTGCCCTTGCTGCTGCCAGCGCACTTTCATCTCGCCCCCCTGGCCCATTGCATCGATGGCGTTGGCAATGACGCTCAGGATGATCTGTCGCAGCATGGCCGGGTGAGCGACCACGCTCATGTCGGGCCCGCCGGCAACCTGCAAATCAACGCGGCACCGTTTGAATTCAGACTGCATTTCGTGCAGGCATCCCTGGACCAGCGGCGCTACCGGCACCGGCTCGGGCGTCAGGTGCGGCACCTGCGCGACGCGCACCAGCTCGGATATCCAGCGGTCGGCCCGATCAACCGCCTGAGTGATGTCGTGGCTGTGCTCGACTGCCTCGGGTGTCGTGACATCACGCTGTTGTTGCATTTCCGCAGACACGCGGATGGAGGCCAGCGGATTGCGCAGGTTGTGCGCCACCGCGCTGGCCAGTTCGACCGCCGTGGCCAGCGTCGCCGCTTCGGCCAGGCGGGCCTGCTGCTGGCGCATCACCTTGTCGGCCCGCGAGACGATCCAGTACAGCGTGGCGAACAGCAGGGTAGCGCTGGCCAGGCAGGCCAGCCACAGCCGCACAATGCCTTCGCGAATAGATTCATTGAGCTGCAGCGGTATCTTGTAGAACTCCATCACGCCGATCACATCGCGCGCGCCTTCCCGGCTATTGCTGCGGATGGGCACATAACTTTCGACGAAGTTGCTGCCATACAAGGCCAGGCCCTGGTGCTCTTCCTTGTCGGGCAGGCCAAAGCGGGCGTTGCCGCTGCTGACGGCGGTCTGACCGCGCATGGCTTCTTCGAGCTCGTCATTGACCGGAAAGCGTCGACCAATCAGCGTTTTATCGGTAGACCACAGCACGGTGCCGTCAGGCCGAAAAGCATTCACCCGCACCGGTTCGGTAATTTCTTCCACATGCGCCATGGCCTTGAGAAAGCGCAGTCGCAGCTCGGGGTTGTCTGGCTCGGTGAAATAGGCCTCGGCATATTCGGTGCGAAGAATCATCTGAATGAAGCTCGCCATCACGGCGCCTTCGCGCTTGAGCAAGCGCTCCGTCAGCATGTTGGAAAGCAGCCAGCTCAAACCCACGGCGATGACCACGATGACGCCAAAACTCGCCACGGCGAATCGGCGTCTCAAACTGATCCGGTATTCCGGTTCACCCTGGTAGTTCATGAACGCCAGTATTACCGATTGTTACGTCAACGTGTGTAAATTTGGGGCAAATAACCCAATAACGGGGGCCGGGCAGCGCTTGGATCAGGGTGAAATGCCCCACGCCCCTGCCAACGGTTTCATAAGTACTTGTTTTACAAGCATTTTTTACGCGTATTTAGGCTGGCATAAGTTGTGCTGAGTACAAGTTGCGGATCTGCTTCGGTTTTGCAACCGAAATGCGGGTCGGGCAATGGGAGACAAAAGTATGTGGTTTCACAAAGATAAACCCAGTCTTTCGGAAAGCCTGATGGGCTGGCTGATGGGCGAGGACAAACCCACCACCGACCTGACTCGGGAGGCGAAGGTCATTGAAGTCAGGCTGCGCATCATCAGGACGCTCAAGCAGTGCGGACTGGCTGAAGGCGCACCGTTGCTGCTGCGCGTAGCGCGCACACCCGCGCTGGAAGACCTCTGGTATCTGCGGCCCGAGATCATGCAGACCTTGTCAGCGCTGCATGGCGATGCAACGGCTCGCAGCATCATGACGGGAGATATTGCCCCGCTGTTCATGGGCTCGCTGCCAGCGCCGCTGTTGAAGCAAAACAGCGTCAGCACCCGAACAAAAGACAGCGCCTGAACCGCTCGGCATTGCCCGGCTGGCGTGCTGATTCCTGCGTCTATTTGCTTCGTTTTTAATAGCTGTATTCGCACACAGCGCCTGGGGTAGAGGCTGTTTTTACTAAAATTTCCGGGTGCCTGGGCCGCTGGCAGGACGTCATCCACGCGAAGGCGGAGTGCAGCTGCTTGTTGTTTCCGTTGCTGTCAGCCCGATTTTGTCGAATTCGGCTGACATCGCCGGGGTCTCAGGCCGCTTAACGTGTCCTGTGATAAAGAATGTTTGGCTTCTGCAAAGCTTTCTATACAAGGGATATGCACCATGCTCCTTCAACGGATCACCCCTTGCCTCTGGTTTGACAACCAGGCCGAAGAGGCCGCCCGGTTTTACACCAGCGTTTTCAAGAACTCGAGGATCACGCAAATCTCTCGCTATGGCGAATCCGGGCAGGAGGTGCATGGGCAAAAGCCCGGTAGCGTGATGGTGGTGGCGTTCGATCTTGACGGCCACAGCTTTACCGCACTCAATGGCGGGCCGGTCTTCAAGTTCAATGAAGCGATTTCGTTTCAGGTGCAGTGCGACACGCAAGAAGAAATCGACGATTACTGGCGCCAACTGTCCGCAGGCGGCGACCCGAAAGCACAGCAATGCGGCTGGCTGAAAGACCGGTTCGGCGCGTCATGGCAGATCGTGCCGCGCATCATGGGGGAGTTGATGACCGCCAGCGACCCGGCCAGGTCGAATCGCGTCATGGCCGCCCTGCTGAAGATGAAAAAACTGGATCTTGCTGCATTGAACAAAGCCTATGCCGGATGAGCCGGCAAAACCAGCAAAAAAACCCAAGGAGAAAACCCATGAGCTACATCGACGGATTTCTGGTTCCGGTGCCTGTTGACAAAAAAGAGGCCTACCGCGAGGTGGCCACCCGAGCCGCGGCCCTGTTCAAGGAATATGGCGCCACGCGCGTGGTGGAATGCTGGGGTGATGATTTGCCGGACGGCAAGCTCACCGACTTCAAGATGTCGGTGAAAGCTGAAAAAGGCGAGACCGTCGTGTTCTCGTGGATCGAATGGCCGTCAAAGGCAGCGCGCGATTTGGGTAAGGCCAAATTCATGAAAGACCCGCGCATGCAGATGGCCGACATGCCCTTCGATGGCAAACGGATGATCTTCGGCGGCTTCGAGACGCTGCTGAACGTCCAGTAAACGTCAGTATTTCCATCCACACCCATTCGTCCAAAAAGGTGATCATCATGCAAGTTCAAGCTTATCTAAATTTCGCCGGTCGCTGTGAGGAAGCGCTAGAGTTCTACAAAACCCGTGTCGGCGCCGAAGTGACTGCGTTGATGCGCTGGAGCGACAGCCCTGACCCCAACATGAAAGCGCCGCTTGGTCATGAAAAGAAGATCATGCACGCGGCCTTCAAGGTCGGCGACACCACCTTGATGGCCGACGATGGCATGGGGACTCCGGGGAAAGCCGAGTTTAAAGGCGTTACCCTGGCCCTGAGCGCAGCCAGTGACGCCGACACCAAGCGACTGTTTGATGCGCTGGGCGATGGCGGGTTGGTGCAAATGCCTCTGGCGAAAACCTTCTGGACTTCTTCTTTCGGCATGCTGACCGACAAGTTCGGCGTGCCATGGATGGTCATGACGCAATCATCACCATGAATTCAGAGCCGCTACTGAGGCCCGCCGGCGAGCTGGCGAAGAGCAACGGCGTCCGCTTTCCGAACGAAAGCGATGCGTATCGACAGGCACGCAATGCGCTGCTGGCTGAGGAAATCGAACTGCGGCGTCACATCGAACGGGTGGCTGTGCAACGCCGCGCATTGCCGCCGGGCGGCGTGGTACCCCGCGATTACCGCTTCGAGGGCGAGAACGGCCCTGTCGCCTTTGCCGAGCTGTTTGGCGACAAGCAGACGCTGGTCGTGTACAGCTATATGTATGGACCCCAGCGCGAGCAACCCTGCCCGATGTGTACGTCATTGCTGTCGGCCTGGGACGGCGAGGCCGACGAAGTGGCGCAGCGCGTTGCGCTGGCGGTGGTGGCGCGCTCGCCGCTTGAGAGGCTCGTTGCCTTCAAGGAAAAACGCGGCTGGCGCCACCTCAGGCTGTATGCCGACCTCAGCGGTGACTACACGCGTGCGTATGTGAACGCAGACGATGCCGACATGCCGGCTTTCAATGTCTTCACGCGACGCGATGGCAGCATTCGTCATTTCTGGAGCGGTGAAATGGGCGGCAGCACAGCCGATCCCGGAGAAGACCCGCGTGGCGCGCCCGACCTGATGCCGCTGTGGACAATTTTGGACAGCACGCCGGAGGGACGGGGCAGCGACTGGTATCCGAGCTTGAGTTACCCGCATGACTGACTTTTTTGCAGCTGCCCGTTGCCACGCCGCGCACTGAAAAAGTACGGCCCAAGCAGGTGGGGAAAGCAGCGAAGCGATTGCACCATTCGTTTGATCTCCAAATTAATCGTGAACGCCTGAGGCGCCATCAGCAGCCATCACGAGTGCCAGCTACACTCCAAAAAGCCAGCCCCCAGCCGCGCGCGAAGCCGCGTATAAATACTACGCTTTTAATAGCTGCTTGCGCCCGATTTTACTGGGCCACAAGAGCTTTTTATTCTGAGAACACCCCTTGCAGCCGATCATTTCCATTCGCCAGCTTGGCAAAACGTACGCGTCTGGTTTCCACGCGCTCAAGTCGATTGACCTGGACATCCAGCGTGGCGAGATCTTTGCGCTGCTGGGTCCGAACGGCGCCGGCAAAACCACGCTGATCAACATTGTTTGCGGCATCGTCAAGCCCAGCCTGGGCACGGTGATGGCCGACGGGCATGACATCGTGCGCGACTACCGTGCGGCGCGCGCAAAGATCGGACTGGTGCCGCAAGAATTGTCGACCGATGCGTTTGAAAGCGTCTGGTCCACCGTCAGCTTCAGCCGGGGCCTGTTCGGCAAACCGGCTAATCCGGCGCATATTGAAAAGGTGCTGCGCGATTTGTCGCTGTGGGACAAGAAAGACAGCAAGATTCTGGCGTTGTCAGGCGGCATGAAGCGACGCGTGCTGATTGCCAAGGCGCTGTCACACGAGCCGCAGATTTTGTTTCTGGACGAGCCAACGGCCGGCGTTGATGTCGAGCTGCGCCAGAGCATGTGGCAGATGGTGCGGGGTCTGCGCGAGCAGGGCGTGACGATTATTTTGACCACGCACTACATCGAAGAGGCCCAGGAGATGGCCGACCGCATTGGCGTCATCAGCAAGGGCGAGCTGATCGTGGTCGAGGACAAGGCCGTGCTGATGCGAAAGCTGGGCAAGAAGCAGCTGACGCTCAGCCTGCAGACGCCGCTTGAACGCGTACCCGACGCGCTGGCGGGGCTGCCCTTGAGCTTGACCGAAGGCGGTCATGCGCTGGTCTACACCTTCGACACCCAGCAGGAAGAAACCGGTATTGCGGCTCTGCTTAAAAGGCTGGCCGAATTGGGCATCGACTTCAAGGACCTGCATTCGAGCGAGAGCTCGCTCGAAGACATCTTCGTCAGCCTGATTCATTCAGACAGAAAAACCGCCACGAAGGAAGCCGCATGAACTGGCACGCGATCCGCGCGATTTACCGCTTCGAGATGGCGCGTACCTTGCGCACCGTCACCCAGTCGATTGCCGCGCCGGTGATTTCGACCTCGCTCTACTTCGTGGTGTTCGGCGCCGCCATCGGCTCGCGCATGGGCGACATCGACGGCATCAGCTACGGCGCCTTCATCATTCCCGGCCTGATCATGCTGTCGCTGCTCAACGAAAGCATCTCGAACGCCGCCTTCGGCATTTACATGCCGAAATGGTCGGGCACGATTTACGAGCTGCTGTCGGCGCCGGTGGCTTCGGCCGAAGTGTTGATGGGCTATGTCGGCGCGGCGGCCAGCAAGTCGGTGGTGCTGGGCCTGTTGATTCTGGCCACCGCGCGCCTCTTCGTGCCCTATGAAATTGCGCACCCGTTCTGGATGCTGTGCTTTTTGCTGCTGACGGCGCTCACCTTCAGCCTGTTCGGTTTCATCATCGGGCTGTGGGCCGACAATTTTCAAAAGCTGCAGGTGGTGCCGCTGATGGTGATGACGCCGCTGACGTTTCTGGGCGGCGCGTTTTATTCCATCAACATGCTGCCGCCGCTGTGGCAGAAGATCGCACTGTTCAATCCGGTGGTGTATCTGATCAGCGGCTTTCGCTGGAGTTTTTATGGCGTGGCCGATGTCAATGTCGGCATCAGCGTGCTGGCGATTCTGGGCTTTCTGGGCCTGTGCCTGGGCGCGGTGTGGTGGATTTTCAGAAGCGGCTGGAAGCTGAAGGCTTGACGCTTGTGTCCTGTGCTCACGCCCCGATCTCTTCCTGATGCCTTACTTCAGACACACACCATGAATCGTGTACCCGACACTGCCAGCCCGATCCTGAAAATAAAACCTCTCGGTTTTCCGTGGGACACGATGGACCCGTTTCTGTTCTGCGCCTACCACGATGACGCCTACCCCGAAGGCAACGGCGCGATGGGTCCGCAGGCTTCACTGGCCGGCCGGCAGATCGGCCAGGACTTCAGCCGAAAAGACGGCTGGAGCATGTACCACGGCGCCGCAGTGCCGGGCTTTCCGGGGCACCCGCATCGCGGCTTTGAGACTGTGACGATTGTGCGCAAGGGACTCATCGACCATGCCGACTCGCTGGGTGCGGCGGCTCGCTTTGGCTGCGGCGATGTGCAGTGGGTCACAGCCGGCGCCGGCATCGTGCATTCCGAGATGTTTCCGCTGCTCGACACGGCGGCGCCCAACCCGCTTGAGCTGTTTCAGATCTGGCTGAATCTGCCGGCCAGAAACAAGATGGTGCCAGCGCACTTCACGATGCTGTGGTCGGAAAAAATTCCACGCCATGTGACGACCGATGAACAAGGCCGAACGACGGAAGTAGCCGTCATCGCCGGGCAGTTGATGCAGGCGCCCGGAACAAAGCCGCTCGGGGTCCTTTCGCCACCGCCCGATTCCTGGGCTTCGCAGCCCGATGCCGACGTCGCGATCTGGACCCTGCGCATGGCAGCCGGTGCGCGCTGGACTTTGCCCGCCGCCACCGGCGTCGATACGAATCGCCAGCTGTACTTTTTCAAAGGCGCGTCGGTGTCGGTGGCCGGGCAGCTCGTCAACAGCCATGCAGCCATCGAGCTGCGAGCAGACACGGCCGTTGAACTGGTCAACGACGCCAGCGCGACGGCAGAGTTGCTGCTGCTGCAGGGCAAGCCGATTGGCGAGCCGGTGGCGCAGTACGGCCCCTTCGTCATGAACACGCGCGAAGAGATTGCGCAGGCGATGCAGGACTACCAGCGCACCCAATTCGGCGGCTGGCCTTGGCCCAGTGAGGCACCGGTACACGGCCGCGACCCGGCGCGCTTTGCGCGGCAGCCCGATGGGCGTGAAGAGCGGCCTGCAGGCTAAATCATGACGCTATATATTTAATAGCTTTTCGGGCACGTTTTATCTCGGCTTAGACGCTAAATGATGCTGAAATGGCATTCAAATTCGATCCAGATGCCGGTGGTTTTCAGCACAGATAGCCCGAAACTCTGCCGAGATACGGCCGTCGTTGGCGGCGGTGCGCCAAAAGGTCTGCGCCAGCGCGCAGGCACGTTCCCATTCAGGCAGGGTGGCGGTGGTGGGCTGCAGGCTCCGGGCGGCGAAATCGCGTTCGACCAGCTCCCCAGCCACCGGCGCATACAGCATGGGCAGCATGTCGTAGGTCGGTGACAGCGCCCAGTCAGCGGCTTTGTCAGACCCATGCAGCAGCAGCGAAATATTGCCGTAGTGACGATCCGTGTTGGCGATCAGCAGGCCGTAGGCTTCCAGCAGTTGCAGCGTGCGTGCGTCGCCCGGCGTGAGCAGACCGCGCGCCAGCATGCGCTCGGCCGTCGCGGCCCAGTTGTCCATCGCGCCGACGTACTGCGCGTCATACACCAGCAGCGACACCATGCCAATGCGCCCTAGCGCATTTTCCGGATTTGGTCCT
>JANPFZ010000086.1:0-5107 GCA_031423655.1 Polaromonas sp. | reverse complement strand
TCCATTCCATGCGCTTGTCAGGCTGCTGCGACACCAGCAGCAGCACGGTCGCCAGCGCCGACGGCCCGGCAATCGCCGGCACCGCCAGCGGCACGATCAGCGGCTCACGCACTTCGTCGGTAACCTGCGCGGCGGGCGGCGGAAAAATCATGCGCAGCGCGATCAAAAACAGTATCACGCCGCCGCCGATCTGCAGCGACAGCGCGCTCAGATTCATCGCGCGCAAAAAGCCCTCGCCGATGAACATGAAGGTCAGCAGCAGCAGGAAAGCGATCAGGATTTCGCGCAGGATCACCAGCGGCCGCCGGGCCGGCTCCACATGCCTCAGCGCATTGGCAAAAATCGGAATGTTGCCAACCGGGTCGGTGATCAGGATGAGCAAAATCGTGGCGGATAAAAAGGTGTAGTTCATGCGGCGGGCCTCATCATCCAAACCTCGGCGCGGCCGTGCTGAGGCGGGTCGGGGATACTGACGACGCCGTCATAAAACGGTGGTGGACGCTTTTCATGCTTTTCATTCCGCCAGCTTATCAGGCACAGTGCAGGCGCCCGGCAGCCCGGCGTCTGGCCCGGAAGACGAAGTGCTTACTATTAAAATAGTAGCTGCTTGCGCAGGTGACACCTGGGCTAGCAGCTTTTTTTATTAAAATTCGAGTATTTTTAGGGGGTTTGAAGGCACTTGCCCCGCCTTGGCGTCAGCGCGGAACCCACAAGCTGCAAAATAAATTGACGTAGCGCTGTGGCGTTGCACAATGAAGCTGCTGGCGTGGTGCTCAGGGACTGTCCGGGATTGTTCCGCCACCACCGCAGCCAAGCCTGTTTTATTAACTAGATGCAATATTGCACAAACTGCCAGGAGACAACCATGAGTGACGCAGACAATTCTTCCTTCGCCGGTTTCGGCAAACTCGTTCCCGGGTTTGACTTCCTGCAAAACCTGGCCAAGCAGGCCGCAGGCAGCGCCGCGCAAAGCATCCCGCAGCTGCCCAACCTGGGTAACTGGGTTGCACCGACGCTGAACGTCGAAGAGCTGGACAAACGCATTCAGGAACTCAAAGCGGTGCAGTTCTGGCTCGACCAGAACGCCGCCGCACTGAAGGCGACGATCCAGGCGCTCGAAGTGCAAAAAATGACGCTGGCGACGCTCAAGGGCATGAACTTCAACATGGGCGATGTCGCTAACGCCTTCAAGCTCAAGGTGGCCGACACGGTGGCCGGCGGTGTGCAAAAGGTGGCCGACAAGGCCAAGACTTTTTCGGGCCTGGAAGTGCCTGAAACGACTTTTGGTGCCGACAAGGCGGAAGCCAAAGCCCCGGCGGACAAACCCAAACCCCAAGCTGCTGCTGCTGCTGAACCCGCTGCCGCAGGCGTGGTTGACCCGATGCAGTGGTGGGGCGCGTTGACGCAGCAGTTTCAGACCATTGCCGCCGACGCGATGAAAGACGTGGCCCGAAAAACCGTCATCGACACGGGTAAAAATATGGCGACCGATATGGCCAAAGACGCCTTGAATACCGCCACCGGCATGGCAAAAAATATGGCAAAAAATATGTCAGAAGGTGCTGGCAAAACCCTGGCGGATGGTGCGCGTTCAGCCATGAACACGGCGCTCCGAAGCAGCCAGGCGTGGCCATCGCCGGGCGCTGGTAAAACGACGAAAGCGGCAGTCCCCGCCAAATCAAAGTCCGCCGCCGCGAAAAAGACCCCTCGCAAGACAGCTGCCAAAACGGCTGGTAAAACCAGCCGGTAAGCGCCAGCCAAGCAGCCAACCTGCAAACACAGGCATCACCCTGATTTTCGAAGAAGACTTAAGAAGACTCATGAAGCTTTTTCCCTACGGTCATGCCACGCACCCCCAGTGGCAGATGGCGGCCGGCCTGGTGCTGGCGCAGTTGCGCGCGCACCGGGCGCTGCCCGGCTACGCCAGCGCGCCCACACTGGGCCTGCTCTACATCACTGACCACTACGCCAAAGAGGCGCAGAACATCCTCGACCACATCAGCGCTGAACTCCCCGACATCACCGACTGGAGCGGCACGGTTGGCGTCGGCATCGCGTCGAACAATGTCGAGTATTTCGACGAGCCGGCACTGGCCGTGATGCTGTGCGAGCTGCCGCATGACCAGTACCGCGTTTTCTCTGGCGTCTCGCCGCTGCCCTCTAGCGCCAGCGGTCGCTTTAACGCGCACACCGCGCTGGTGCATGCAGATGCCCACACGCCCGACGTGGCCGAACTCATCGACGAGATGGCGCAGCGCACCGACAGCGGCTATGTCTTCGGCGGCATGGCTTCCAGCCGGTCCGAGACGGTGCAGTTCGCGCTCAGCGGCCACGGCAATGTCAAGGGCCAGGGCGCAGCCAGCGGCGTGTTTCATGGCGGCCTCAGCGGCGTGGCCTTTTCGCGCGACCCGGCCGCCGGCATGACGCTGATGTCACGCGTCACGCAGGGCTGCCAACCGATTTCGGGCCAACACGAAATCACCGCCTGCGAAGGCAATGTGGTAACCAGGCTTGATGGCGAGCCCGCGCTTGACGTGATGCTGGCCGACCTCGGTGTCTCGCTGGACCAGCCGCGCGAAGCGCTGGCCAAAGTGCGCACCACACTGGTCGGCCTGAGCCGCCCGGAAGACCGCTTGAATGATGCGAATTTGACGCGTATTCACCATGTCGGCCAGTTTGGCGCCGATGTGTTGGTGCGCCATGTCATCGGACTTGACCCGGTGCGCAAAGGCATCGCGATTGCCGACATGCCGACAGTCGGCATGCAGCTGGCTTTTTGCGAGCGCAATGCCAAGGCCGCGCGCGCCGATCTGATCCGCATCTGCGCCGAAATCCGTGAAGAGCTGGAGCCCGAAGAAATGACGCTGCAAACGGCCACGGCCTTGAATGCCTCCGAGGCTGAATCAGCACCGCATCCGGCACGGCGAATTGCCGGCGCGATTTACGTCAGTTGCTCGGGGCGAGGCGGCCCGCACTTCGGCGCGCCCAGCGCCGAGCTGCAAATTGTGCGGCGCGCTTTGGGTGACGTGCCGCTGGTCGGGTTTTTCGCAGGCGGCGAAATTGCACGCCACCATTTGTATGGCTATACCGGCGTATTGACGGTGTTTACCGCGCCGGGGTGACGCGCGGCTTGACATCGCTCCGATGGACCGGCGGGTGGGCGCTGCTGGTCTCGCTAACCCTAGCCGCTGGCTGCGCGGGGCCAGCCGCAACCCGCCCCGGCGCGCCCTTGGGTGAAACAGCGGTGTGCGCAGACTGGTATCACAAGCTCGATGCCGTGACGCGGCAGGCGGGCGTCAGCGATGGCGGGGCGCACCGCTTGCCCGACTATCCCTTCCTCCGCTCCGACCGATTTCTGGCGTCTTTCGGTGACGAAGTGGCAGACAACACCGAAGCCTTTCAGGCCTGGGTCGGCCGGCTGGCAGAACTTGATCGCGAAGCCAGAGCTGCGGAGCTGAGCAATTTGCCGCAGCAGTTTCTGCCGGGTCTGCTCACAGACGGCGCGGCGGACAAACAGCGCATTCAGGCAACCACGCAGGCTTGCGCCAGTCTGGGGGTTCGGGCCTTGCTGCAGTCCGCGCCGATGGCCACCGCGCCAGAGCGCCGTCTGCTGGCCGCGCAGGCGCAAGTCGATGACGACTACAGCGCGACCAAACGCGCGCTGGGGCTGTATCCATTGACTCGGGCGCCGTTCTTCGCCGGCGTTCAGCGCTGGCAGCAAACCACGGCCGAAAAATTCGCAGCGACGGCCTCACCGGATGCTGCGCGCGTCAAGCGCTACTCGCCCGCCGGCGAGGCAGTGACTGCCGCGCAGCTGGCCGAGGCTTATGCGCGGCGCAAGCCCGACGCACTGGGCGTTCCGCGTTTCAGCCCGCCAGATGCGGCCCTGCTGCTCCGGGCCTATGCGCCTGATATTCACATCGAAACGCGCGGGCAGTTCGACCACTTTGGCGCCTTGCAGTGGGGCGCTGATTCGATGCTTCACGATGCCTTCGAAGACTCGCGACCCGGCTCGGCGCAGGCCCCGTCCGTGGTGGTGGATCAACCCGTGACCTACCAGCGCCTGGCATATACGCGTTATCAGGGCCAGACTTTGTTGCAACTGGTTTACAGCGTCTGGTTTCCCGAGCGACCGCGCGCCAGCGGCATTGACCTGCTCAGCGGCCAGCTTGACAGCGTGGTGCTGCGCCTGACGCTGGCGCCTGACGGCACGCCGTGGGTGCTCGACTCGATTCATTCCTGCGGCTGCTACCACCTGTTTTTCCCGACCCCCGGGGCCAAGGCGCTTGCACCGCCTTCCGCAGGCGTTTCATCGGCACCCGAGCCGATCGAATGGACCTTCGTTCCGGCAGCGCTGCCCGCATTGAAGCCGGGGCAGCGCATGACGCTGCATCTGGAAAGCCAGACCCACTACGTCAAAGGGCTGCGGCCTGTCGTGGCACCGGCAGCCGGGTCGCCCACACCTTACGCGCTGGTGGATGACGCTGCCTTGCGCACGCTGCCGGTGTCAGGCGCTTTGACTGGCGTCACCCGCAGCGCGTTCTGGCCCAACGGCATCGTGCCCGGCACCGAGCGCGGCGAGCGCCTGCTGTTCTGGCCCATGGGCATAACCAGCCCCGGCGCGATGCGCCAGTGGGGGCGGCAACCAACGGCGTTTGTCGGGCGCCGGCATTTTGACGATGCGCGATTGCTGGAGCTGCGGTTTGAGTTGAACGCGCCGTAAGGGTTCTGTTGCGCCGGATGATGCGCAGATCGAAGTTCAACAGCCGCACCACTTGAATTCGAGAGTTTTTTAGGCCGCTTGCCCAGGTAATACTTGAGTAAGCAGCTATTTATTTAATAGCACGCATCTTCACGCAGCTGAACCACCGCGCGTTCAAGTCCCGATCACGCCGCCATCGTTCTTGCGTACCACCACCGTCGCCGAACGCGGGCGGCCGCTGGCGTTTTGGTCTGGCCAGTTGCTGAACTTGCGCGGCGCGGCGGCTTCGCTGCGTTCGCTTGGGCTTTCGCCGGGGTGCTGGATATTGAGGAACATCGTGCGGCCATCGGGTGTTGCGGTGGCGCCGGTGATTTCGCAGCCGGCCGGGCCGACCAGAAAGCGCCG
>JANPFZ010000085.1:0-3324 GCA_031423655.1 Polaromonas sp. | reverse complement strand
GATCGAAAAAGGGCCGGTGCGGATTGCGACAGTGCGGGGGTTGGGCTACTGCCTGGAAAAAATCCCCGGCTAGAGATGTTGCCCCCACGTTCGCTTGCTGCGTGTAGCTCACGAGGCCTTGCAGGCCGCGGCTCGCGAGACGCCTCGCCTCTGTCGCCTGTCCAAAGCTGCTCAAGCAGCTTTGGAGCCGCAGGCTCCAGCCCCTCGGGGGCAGCTGCGCCTGCGGCCCGGCAAAGCCGGTTCCGCGGCCCCTGCTTGCAGCTCTCGGGGCGGCTAACGGTTGGTCCCCGCCTTCCCAAGCTCGAGCCGCAGGGCCGGCTTTGCCGGACTGCAGGCGGGCGGCCCCCTCGGGGGGCAGCGAACCACACGCAGTGGGGAGCGTGGGGGCCAAATAGATGAGGTTATTTCAGCGCGAACGCCGCAGCCTCTTCGGCGAGATCCTTGACTGGATGCTGACGCCGCTGCTGCTGCTCTGGCCAATCAGCCTGGCGCTGACCTGGCTGGTGGCGCAGAACATTGCCGGCAAGCCATTTGACCGCGCGCTGGAATACAACGTGCAGGCGCTGGCCAAATTGGTCGGCGTCAAAAACAACCAGGTGCAGTTCAACCTGACCGCACCAGCGCGCGAAATTCTGCGTGCTGACGATACCGACCTGGTGTACTACCAGGTCATCGGCACCCAGGGCGAACACCTCAGTGGTGAATATGATCTGCCGGCGCCACCTGACGATGACAAGGGCGCGGAGGGCGAGGTGCGGTTGCGCGAAGACATGATTCAGGGGCAGGATGTGCGCGTGGCCTACACCTGGCTGAAGGTCGATGTAAAGGGCGACGCGAAAGGCGACGTGAAAGGCCCACGCATCCCGGCGGCCGCAGGCAAGGGCGGCGGCGACCAGTTCGTGCTGGTGCAGGTCGCCGAAACGCTGGAAAAGCGCAAGACGCTGGCGACGGAAATCGTCAAGGGCTTGATGGTGCCGCAGTTCGTCACGCTGCCGCTGGCGGTGCTGCTGGTATGGCTGGCGCTGGTGCGCGGTATCAAGCCGCTAGCGCAACTCGAAAAACGCATTCGCGCCCGCAAACCCGACGACATGAGCCCGCTCGACGACACCGCCGTGCCCGAGGAAGTCGCGCCGCTGGTGTCGTCGATCAACGACTTGCTCAGCCGCCTGACGGTGTCGCTCACCACGCAAAAACGCTTTCTGGCCGATGCTGCACACCAGCTGAAAACACCGCTGGCGGGCTTGCGGATGCAGGCCGATCTGGCGCAGCGCGAAACCGATGCTGACGAGCTGAAAAAGTCCCTCAAGCACATCGGCCGCGCCAGCATTCGCGCCACCCACACCGTCAACCAGCTGCTGGCGCTGGCGCGGGCCGAAACCACGGGCCGGGCGCTGGCCAAGCAGCGCGTCGATCTGGTCAACATCGCTAGAGAAGTCATGGCCGACTCGGTGCCGCGCGCGATGGAAAAAGGCATCGACCTCGGCTACGATGGTCCGGCCGCCGGCGAAAAAACCAGCCAGCTACTGGGCAACCCGACGCTGCTCAAGGAACTGGTGCGCAACCTGCTCGACAACGCCATCAACTACACGCCCGAAAAAGGCCGGGTCACGCTGCGCATCCTCAGTGACCAATTCAGCGGTGTGCTGGTGCTGCTGGTCGAAGACTCGGGGCCGGGCATTCCTGAATCCGAACGCGAGCTGGTGTTTCAGCCCTTTTACCGCGCGCTCGGCACCAACGTCAATGGCTCGGGGCTGGGCCTGGCCATCGTTCACGAAATTGCCATGCAGCACGATGCCACCATCAGCATTGAAGAAACCTACCCGCATGGCCAGGCGCAAACGCCGCCCCAGGGCACGGGTGCGCGCGTGGCGGTGCGTTTCGCCGCGACTGCGGCATCCTCTTGATAATGAAATATGCTGCCAGCCCTCAAAATACTTGCGCAAACAGCTATAACATTGATAGCGATTTGAAAGCAGCCTGGATCACTGTGAGCAGGAACGCCAGCAAGCCCTCTTTTTACCTTGAGGGAACTGAATTGCCCAAGCCCTGTCTCACACCCATGACATCACGACGGATTGAGCCACAGACGTGAAGAAGAAAGACAGCGACCGCTGGCTGATGCTGAACCGTATTGGGTCAACGCATGTGCTGAACTGCGTTTGGCCAACGCATGTTTCCTACGACCCACTCCCGCGCTCCCTTGAGCGTTGACGCATGAACCCCACCCCTTGCACATTGTCAGCCACCCCGCACGTTTTCACACGCTGCTTGAATCGAGGTGACTTCGCATGACCGCCGCCAGTCGCCTGAAAATCGGACTGTCCGCTTGTTTTTCGCATGCCGACCCGACCCGGTCGCTTTTTAGTGGCAAGACGCTGCAATACGTTGAGCAGTCGATTGCGCACTGGCTGATGTCGTCGGGCGCGATGGTCGTGATGGTGCCGTGCCCGACCGGCAGCACCCAGCGCGGCGACGTGACCTACGCGCACTACGCCGCCTGGCTCGATGGCCTGGTGCTGCATGGCGGCGCCGACGTCTGGCCCGGCAACTACGGCGAAGAGCCACTCGAAGAACAATGGTCCGGCGACCATGTGCGCGACGAGTACGACAAGGCACTGGTCGCCGCTTTTGTCGCTGCCGGCAAACCGGTGTTCGGCGTCTGCCGTGGGCTGCAGCTGCTCAACGTAGCCTACGGCGGCACGCTGTACCAGGACATCAGCACGCAGGTGCCCGACTCATTTGTACACCGCGATGCCGCGATCTATGACCTCAACTTTCACAGTGTCGACATCGTGCCCGGCTCGAAATTGTCAACCCTTTATCCGGGTGTGGAGCGTGTGCGCGTCAACAGCATTCACCACCAGGCGATCAAGGATTTGTCGCCCGAATTCGAAGCCGAAGCCTACAGCGTGAGCGACGGCATCATCGAAGCCATCCGCCGCAAAGATCCATCGAAAAGTTATATCGCAGCGCTGCAGTGGCACCCGGAGTTTCACCAGGCCGGGTCGGACACGATTGACGATGAGGCGATGCTGCAGGATTTTCTGGGGGCTGTGGCGGAGGTGAAGGGGCGGATTGAGGGTTGAGGGCTGAGGGCTGTGTTATCGATGCCTTGATTTTTAGGATCAGATCGCAATTTCGCTGCGAAGCAAAGCGCAGCACCCGCAGGGCAAGCCACAGGCTTGGCAAATTTGGGCTCTGACCCTGAAAATGCCCGCTTCCCAATTTCTTCTGCTAGTCGAGCGACTATGCGCTCTGCAAAGTTCCGGTGCCGCTCTGTCGCCGCGGCGGGCGACTCACCTTTTTTTGCTTCGCCAAAATAAG
>JANPFZ010000084.1:0-12594 GCA_031423655.1 Polaromonas sp. | reverse complement strand
TCGGGTAGCTTGACGTAGCCGCCCATGCCAGCGCGACGCGTCCCAGCCTGGCTTCAATGGCAAGTATTGGCCCTTCCATATCAGCGGACAAGCCTTGCGCCAGCTGCTCCCCCCAGGCCGTTCGCGCGGCGGGCGGCACGGTAGCGGCCACGCGCGCGAGGCTCCAGGCAGCTTCGACGAGCCGGCCGGCCAGCAGGTCATGCTGGGCACCCAGACCCGCCTGCTGCAGCAGCGAGGCGGCCGTCAGCATGTCGACGGCCACGTCCATGCGCATATCTGCACCTGACGGCGTGAAGGGACCAAGGCGGCCACCGAGCGAGCTAGCCCAGTTCATCGTGGTTTCAAATCGCGGCACAAAGATGCTGGCGCCTGCGTTGTCCGCTTCCTGGGCCGCAAGCGCCCAGGCCTGACGCGCCTGCTGCATCAGCTGGGCATACGGCAGCAGCACCACTGCGTCGGCCGGATGCACAGCGCGTCTGTCCATGGCGGCCATTAGCTGGCTCATGGCCTGCTGCCAGCAAAAAAGATCGACAGCCACAGGGGAAACGGGAATGGGTAGCATGAACAAAAGACGTGAGAAGCAGTTAAAGGAAAGAAATACCGTTGGCAATAAGCCTTCAAAAGCTATCGCCGCCATAGGTTTTTGAGGCTCTGCCAGACGCCTGCACGGCTACCCGATCACTTGCTTTCTGCCACAATGACCGCCACCCTAGCCTTAACCGAGCACGTGACCGGCAACCCGCCTGCAATCTGACAAAGGATCCATCATGGCCAGCGAACTGATCAAACATACCACCGATGCCACTTTCGACGAGGATGTCCTGAAGTCATCGACGCCGGTGCTTGTCGACTACTGGGCCGAGTGGTGTGGCCCGTGCAAGATGATTGCGCCCATCCTGGACGAAGTGGCTACCGGCTACGACGGCAAGCTGCAGATTGCCAAGATGAACGTCGATGAGAACCGCGACATCCCGGCCAAATTCGGCATTCGCGGCATTCCCACCTTGATGCTGTTCAAGGACGGTCAACTCGCCGCCACCAAGGTCGGCGCCATGAGCAAAGCGCAGTTGACCGCATTTATCGACCAGCAACTCGCTTGAGTTTGGCCTGATTTTGGCCTGATTTTTTCGCCCTGCCGCTCCAAGGCCTGCAGCGGTTTTTAGGCGGCCGGCAGTGCGCTTTTTGCATACTTTTTGCATACCTCAGGCAAGCGTTCCCGCCGGGGCAGGCCGGACCGAGCGGTGCAAAGCCAGCGTCAAATTCCCCTTCTCGCGCGCGTCCATGGGCCGATCTGCTTTCCTGTCATAATTTCGATTATTCACTTGCTGGTCGCTGCCGGCAAGTTCGAGTTCCCGGTTTGCAAGCCCCTCTATCCGCTTCGGCTTCTTTTCAAACCTCCCCCGTTTTTCAAACGAGCTCCGCAAGGAGTCTTCTTTTCGCACTTCTCGCAATCCAGGCAGGTAAATCCATGCACTTAAACGAACTCAAGGCACTGCACGTGTCCGAAGTCCTCAAACAAGCCGACGAGCTTGAAATTGAAAACACGGGCCGTATGCGCAAGCAGGAGCTGATGTTCGCGATCATCAAGAAACGCTCCAAAACCGGTGAGACCATCGTCGCCGACGGCGTGCTAGAAGTGCTGCCTGACGGCTTCGGCTTCTTGCGCGCACCGGATTCAAGCTACACCGCATCGACCGACGACATCTACATCAGCCCAAGCCAGATTCGCCGCTTCAATCTGCATACTGGCGACATGATCGAAGGCGAAGTGCGTACGCCCAAAGACGGCGAGCGTTATTTCGCGCTGAACAAGCTCGACAAGGTCAACGACGGCGCGCCGGAGGCGAACAAGCACAAGGTGATGTTCGAGAATTTGACGCCGCTGTTCCCGCGCGAGCAGTTCAAGTTAGAGCGCGAGATCAAGGCCGAAGAAAACCTCACCAGCCGCATTATTGACATCATTGCGCCTATCGGCAAAGGCCAGCGCGCCCTGCTGGTGGCGCCGCCGAAATCCGGCAAGACGGTGATGATGCAGAACATCGCCCACGCGATCACCGCCAACTACCCTGAGGTGGTCATGATGGTACTGCTGGTTGACGAGCGCCCTGAGGAGGTCACTGAAATGCAGCGCAGCGTGCGCGGCGAAGTGATTTCGTCCACCTTTGACGAGCCGGCTGCACGCCACGTGCACGTCGCTGAGATGGTGATCGAGCGCGCCAAGCGGCTGGTCGAACTCGGCAAGGACGTGGTCATTTTGCTCGACTCGATCACCCGCCTGGCCCGTGCCTACAACAATGTGCTGCCTTCTTCGGGCAAGGTGCTGACGGGTGGCGTGGATGCGAACGCATTGCAGCGCCCAAAACGCTTTTTTGGCGCTGCCCGCAAGATCGAAGAGGGCGGCAGCCTGACCATCATTGGCACCGCGCTGATCGACACTGGCAGCCGCATGGACGAGGTGATCTTTGAGGAATTCAAGGGCACCGGCAACTGCGAGATTCATTTGGACCGCCGCCTGTACGAAAAACGCGTCTTCCCGGCCATTCATTTGAACCGCAGCGGCACCCGCAAGGAAGAGCTGTTGCTGTCGCCCGAAATTCTGCAAAAGTCGCGGATTTTGCGCCAGTTTATGTACAACATGGACGAAATCGAGTCCATGGAGCTGATGCTGAAAAACATGAAGGCAACCAAAAACAACCACGAATTTTTCGACATGATGCGTCGAGGCGGCTGAAGCCGCCTCGCCAGATTGCCCCCACGTCGCTCATTGCGTGTAGCGTCCTGCCCCCCGAGAGGGCCGCTGCGCATGCGGTCTAGCGGAGCCAGTCCCGCGGCCCCGGCTTGCAAAGTGCACCCCAAATCTTGCCTAAGTCACTGATTTAATGGCATAATTTAGGGCTTCACGGAAAGTGCCTGAAACTGGTTCAGGTGGCTGCCGAAACGAAATTTAAGGAAAAAGATCATGAAAGACGGCATTCACCCCAATTACCGCGAAGTTTGTTTCATGGACTTGTCCAACAACTTCAAGTTTGTCACCCGTTCTTGCGTCAACACCAAAGAGATGGTGAAGATGGACGACGGTCGCGAACTGCCGCTGTACAAACTCGACACGTCGAGCGAGTCGCACCCTTTTTACACTGGCACGCAAAAATCCGTGGACAACATGGGCGGCCGCGTCGAGAAATTCCGCAACCGCTTCGGCAAAACTGCTGCCAAGGAAGCCGCCCCGGAAGTCGCTGCGTAAGCTTCAAAACCCGGCGCAAGGAGTGCCTTACGCCAGCATTCAAAAAAGCAGCCTGAGTTCAGGCTGCTTTTTTTTCAGCTGGACTTCCGGATAAAAATAACGGTCTGGGGTACTGACATACAGGGCAGTCGGTCAGGTATCCGCGCTTTAATAGCCATTTCCCGTCTGCACGTCGTTGTGAACAAGCCCTCGCCCGCCATCATTGCTCAGTCTGCCGTTCGCCGCCTTCCCCGCGCAGCGCTACTGCTGTTCTGTGTGGCCTACGTTCTTCCAGGTTTCCTGGGCCGCGAACCCTGGAAGAACGAAGACATTGCTGCTTTCGGCATCATGCGCGAGCTGGCGTCGGCTGCTGGCAATTGGTTGCAGCCCCAGCTGCTGGGTCAGGTCAACCCGTTTGATGCGCTGATGCCGTATTGGCTCGGCGCGGTGGCCATCAAGCTGCTGCCGTTTTTTGACCCTGCTTTTGTAGTACGCATTCCATTTGTATTGCTGCTGACACTGACGCTGCTGTGCAGCTGGTACGCCACTTACTATTTGGCGCGAAGCCCTCAAGCCCAGCCGGTAGCTTTCGCTTTCGGTGGTGAAGCAGGCCCGGTCGACTATGCCCGCGCCATCGCCGATGCCGGGCTGCTGGCCTTGATTGCCAGCTTGGGCTTGGCGCAGTTGTCACATGAAACCACGCCTGCACTGGCGCAACTCGGCTTCTCCGCACTGGCTTTTTACGCCATGGCGGCAAGCCCCTACCGGCCTGCGACCAAAATAATCGGACCAGCGCTGGGTTTACTGGTGGGTCTTGGGGGGCTTGCGCTGAGCGGCGCACCGACGCTCGCGTTGCTGCTCGGCATAGGCGGCGCGCTGGTCGAGTGGGCACACATGCGCTGGGGCTATAACGAGCCCGTCGAGCATCACACTGAGGCAGACGCTCCGAGTAAAAAGCAGTCTTGGCAGTGGGTGGTGCTGATCGCGGTTGTCACACTTGGCGTTGCCCTGCTTTCGTCGGCGCTGGACTTATGGCGCTGGCGCATTGATCTCCCCGGCACTGCCGGCCAGGCTGCGCTGGAGGATTGGCGCAAGATGGGACGTCTGCTGGTCTGGTTCACCTGGCCTGCCTGGCCGCTGGCGCTCTGGACGCTCTGGCGCTGGCGTCGACACCTGGCCAGTCGTCACGTTGCACTACCGCTGTGGTTCGCGAGCATGGCGGTTGCGGCCACCCTGACCACTTCTTCGTCAGACCGCAGCCTGCTGCTTAGCCTGCCGCCGCTGGCGGCGCTGGCGGCATTTGCCTTGCCCACGTTTAAACGCAGCGTGGCATCGCTAATCGACTGGTTTACGCTGCTTTTTTTCACCGCTTGCGCCATAACCATCTGGGTCATCTGGATTGCGATGCAAACCGGCTTTCCGCAGCAACCGGCCAGAAACGTCGCCAAGCTCGCGCCGGGGTTTGAGCCCAGCTTTTCCTGGTTAACTTTTTTAATTGCACTGGCGGCAACGCTTGCGTGGGCATGGCTGGTCAAATGGCGCACTGGCGCTAATCGCTCAGCCATCTGGAAATCACTGGTCTTGCCGGCTGGCGGTGCGACCCTGAGCTGGCTGCTGCTGATGACCTTGTGGCTGCCCCTGCTCGACTACGCGCGCAGCTACGCCCCGCTGTCCAGACAGATCGCCAGGCTGGTCGACAAAAATGCCTGCGTCGAAATTTTCGGTGTTGCCGGCGCCCAGGCTGCTGCATTTCAATACCACGGCCAGCTGGAGTTGCGGCAAGCCGGCGTCCAAGCCACCTGCCCCTACCTCATCGTTGACTCGGCAGCGCAATCACAGCTCGGTCAAACCGTCAATTTGCCCGACTGGGCATTTCAGGCGACCGTACGAAGACCTACAGATAAAAACGACAACGTGTCGATTTACAAACGCGTGAGCGTTCAAACGCCTGTCAAAAACAGTAAGACCGTCGGCCCGGCTACTGCGGCCCACGCTCCGTGAGCGAGCTGCGGACCATTTCCCGGCAACCCGGGACCATGCCGGGTCGGCCTCTATCACGTCACTGATGCGGTCCAGGCAGTGAGTGCGTTTCTGCTTCGCTGCTATCGCACTACTTTCGTACCACTGGCGGTGGATGGCGTCGGCCTGTGGGGACTTGGCTTGCTTGGCGGATGCCAGCTGACCCCTGAGGGGCTTGCCGGCAGTGCATCGATGCACACGCGCAAGGGGTTCTGGCCGCCAGTACCGTCGCTACTGCCTTGGTGGCAGGCAGTTTCTTGCTGCTCCTGTGGCGCACTGTGCGCCTCAAGTCGCTAGTGCATCAACACGCCAACCCCTGACGCAGCGCTGTCTTTCACCCGCCTTACCCGCGCTGCCGGAAAAATGATCGAAAAACGTGAGCCGTGCCCCGGCTCACTTTGAATCTTCAGTTCTGCGCCATGACGCTGTGCGACATGTTTGACGATGGCCAGCCCCAGACCTGTCCCCCCTGTTTCGCGGGACCGGCTTCGGTCAACGCGATAAAACCGCTCGGTCAGGCGCGGCAGATGCTCACGCGCAATACCTGGCCCCGTGTCTTTCACCACGAATTCACCACGCCCGTCTGACAGCAGTAGCCAGTTCACATGAACGATCCCCGACTGAGGGGTATATCTCACGGCATTGGTCACCAGATTGGACATGGCACTGTAAAGCTCGTTATACACACCCGCTATTTCGCAAGCAGGTCCACTTTCAAATTCAATCTCACTGGCCTGCGTCTTCAGCACCGCCGATAACGCGCGGGCATCTTGTTCGCACTGTGCAAATAATGCGCTCGTTGTCGCCCACTGATTGATGTCCGGGGACGGGCTGCCTTCCAGGCGAGACAGCGTGAGCAGATCATTGACCAGTGTTTGCATGCGATGGGACTGCTGGCTCATCAAGGCAAGATACCTTTCGCGGTCAGCATCATTAAGAGGCAAGGTCTGCAAGGTTTCTATAAAACCCGATAGCACCGTCAACGGCGTCCGGATTTCGTGCGACACGTTGGCTACGAAGTCACGCCGCATGGCTTCTGCAAGCTCGACGGCTGTGATGTCGCGCGAGAGCAGAAGTTTTCGGTCCCGACCATAGGAATGAACGTGCACCGACAGCTTCACCGGCCGCGCCGAAGTGCTGAAGTTGCCCGGAATGACCACATCGTGCGTGAAGTCTGCCGCCGCCATGTAGGCCGTGAAAGCGGGCTCGCGCACCAGGTTGGCAATGTGCTGCATCACGTCGCGCTGGGCATCGAATCCAAAATGCTCGGTAGCCATGCGGTTGGACCATTCAATTCGCCCATGAGCATCAAGCAGGACCACGCCGCTTGGAGATGCCTGCATGGCGGCCAAAAATTCGTCCAGCCGGCCCTGAATTTCCTGGTACTGCTCATCACGCACTTTCAAGAGCCTGCGCGCTCGGTCGGCCACCTCTCCCCAGACACCTGCAATATTTGGGGCTGCGCCGGCCATCACGCCAGGTGTGTCGTTGCTTTGTTCCGAGCGCAACCAGCGCAGCAACTTGCCAAGACGAATACTGTCAAAAGCGAGCCAACCCAAAGCTGCCAGACCGAAGCCCGTACCGAGACCAAAAGCCATACCGTTTCTCGCCGCCACCCACCAACCCAGCGCACCGCCTGCCATCATGCAAGCGATAAAAACATTCCAGCGGTTAATCATCCGCCGGACTGTGTCGCAGGGACGGAACCGGACGAGGCCACAGAAGTCAGCCTGTAGCCCGCACCGCGCACCGTCTCCACCATCGTTCCGGCAGCACCGAGCGCTTCCCTCAAGCGCTTGACGTGAACGTCCACGGTGCGCTCCTCAATAAACACATGATCACCCCAGACTTTGTCGAGCAAGGCGCTGCGGCTGTGCACACGCTCGGGATGCTTCATCAGGTAATGCAGTAATTTGAACTCGGTGGGTCCGAGCTTGAGTTCCTGATTCTGAAACGAAATGCGGTGGGTTGCAGCATCCAGGACCAGGCCGCCCACCGTAACGCTGTCACTGACGGACTCCGGCGAGCGCCGCCGCAAAACAGCGCGGATTCGGGCCAGAAGTTCCTGCGTCGAAAACGGCTTGGTGATGTAGTCGTCAGCGCCAGCGTCAAGCCCTGCCACCTTGTCAGGCTCATCGCCACGGGCCGTCAGCATCAGAATCGGAATGCTCTTGGTACGTGTCTGTTTTCGCCAATGCCTCGCCAGACTCAGGCCGCTTTGACCGGGGAGCATCCAGTCGAGCAGGATGGCGTCTGGAAGTACGGCATCAAGTTCTTTTTGTGCCGTCACGCTGTCCTGCGCGGTCACGGGGTCAAAGCCGCTGTGGCGAAGGTTGACTGCAATCAATTCGGCAATCGCCGGTTCGTCTTCGACGATCAAAATGCGTGGCAAATGCTTCACGGAAAAGTTACCTCACAGCAGATTCAATTTGATCCATCGGTGTGTGCCTGACGTCTGCACCCTTGACAATGTAGATGATGAACTCGGCGATATTCTTCGCATGGTCACCAACGCGCTCGATGGCCTTGGCAATAAAAAGGAGATCCAGACTGGCGGAAATTGTTCGCGGGTCTTCCATCATGTAAGTGATCAGTTTGCGTACGAAGCCATCGAATTCCTGGTCAATCTGGTCGTCCTCTTTAAGAATCGACACCGCCACCGCTGTATCCAGCCGCGCAAACGCATCAAGCGCCTTGCGCAGCAATCCCGAAGCCAACTCTGCGACAAAACGAAGATCCGACGAAGGCAGCGCACGCGCCGAGCCGCTTTCAATGATGGACTTGACCATGCGCGCTATTTTTTCCGCCTCGTCGCCAGCCCGTTCCAGATTGGCGGTGGTCTTCGAGATGGCGATCAATAAACGCAGATCACGCGCCGTCGGCTGACGCCTGGCAATGATGGATGACAGCTCGCGGTCAATGTCCAGCTCCATCGCGTTAACGCGTGCCTCGGTCTGAATCACCTGATTGGCGGTCTCTTCGCTGAACTGTGACAGGGCGTAGATCGCCAGTCGAAGCTGTGACTCAACCAAACCGCCCAGTTCCATAACGCGCGAAGATACATCGTTGAGTTCACTGTCAAACTGCGTCGATAAATGTTTTTCTGGCATGTTCGGCTCCCGCTTTGTTTGAATCAGCCAAAACGGCCGGTGATGTAGTCTTCGGTTTCCTTGCGCTTTGGCTTGAAGAAGAGTTCTGCGGTTGAGCCAAATTCGATCAGGTCGCCCAGGTACATATAGGCGGTGTAGTCGCTGCAGCGCGCTGCCTGCTGCATGTTGTGCGTCACGATCAGCACGGTGTAGTCAGATTTAAGTTCAGCAATCAGTTCTTCGATTTTTGCCGTCGATATAGGGTCGAGCGCTGAGCACGGCTCGTCCAGCAAGAGTACTTCAGGCTTGATGGCAATACCGCGTGCGATGCACAGGCGTTGTTGCTGACCACCCGAAAGACTGGCGCCGTTCTGGTTCAACTTGTCTTTCACCTCGGTCCAAAGTGCCGCCTTGCGAAGCGCCCATTCCACACGTTCATCCATGTCGGCGGAGTTAAGGCTTTCGAAGAGTTTGACCCCGAAGGCAATGTTGTCGTAAATGGACATCGGGAACGGCGTGGGTTTCTGAAACACCATGCCGACCTTTGAGCGAATCAGCGCCACATCCTTTTTTGACGTAAGCAGGTTCTCCCCGTCAAACATGATCTCGCCCTCTGCGCGCTGCTCGGGGTAAAGCTCATACATGCGATTAAAAACCCGCAGCAAGGTCGACTTGCCGCATCCCGATGGCCCAATAAACGCTGTCACCTTTTTCTCCGGAATTTCAAGATTGACCCCTTTGAGGGCATGGAACTTTCCGTAATAAAAATTCAAATCCTTGACAGATATTTTCGATACCTCAATCGGTTTTACACGAGGTGCGTTCAAGACGTTCATGGTTGACCTTATTTCCTGGTGTCCTAGTTTCTTAATCGCTGTCATGGTGCCCAATGGCGATCAGTTTTTGTTGCGGGTCAGTACCCGCGCCAATATGTTCAAACCGAGCACGGCGAGCGTGATGATGAAGACGCCAGCCCATGCCAGCTGTTGCCAGTTCTCATAGGGGCTCATCGCAAACTTGAAAATCGTGACTGGCAAGCTGGCCATTGGTTGGCTCATGTCCGAGTTCCAGAACTGGTTATTCAGCGCAGTGAAAAGCAGGGGCGCTGTTTCTCCGGCGATTCGGGCAACTGCCAGCAGTATGCCGGTCACGACACCGGCTCGGGCAGCACGCAGCGTGATGCTGGTGATCACCTTCCACTTCGGGGCGCCCAGGGCATAAGCCGCTTCACGCAATCCCGCAGGTACCAGTTGCAGCATATTTTCGGTGGTGCGAATAACGACAGGAATCACGATCAGCGCCAATGCCAGAACGCCGGCCCAGCCCGAATACGATTTAAAACGCGACACGATGACCGCGTAGATAAAAAGGCCTATCACGATCGACGGTGCAGACAACAAAATGTCATTGACAAATCGGGTTGCCGTTGCCAGCCAGCCTTTGGTGTTGTATTCAGCCAGATAAATCCCAGCCATGATGCCGACGGGCGTGCCCACGCAGGTTGCCAGCAGCACCATCAAAAACGAACCGTACATGGCATTGGCAAGGCCACCCTCTTCATTGGGGGCCGGCGTCATCTGGATAAGCGTTGCGACGGAAATTCCACCCAAACCGAGCCGAATGGTTTCCCACAAAATCCAGAATAGCCAGAACAAGCCGAATGACATGGCAGCCAGCGACAAAATCAGTGCGATCTGGTTAACGCGCTTTCGCCGCATAAATTGGGCGAGCCGGGCATCGTGCATCACGGTGCTCATGTTTTACTGCCCTCGTTTTTCGCCAGTTGCGAAAGCAGAATTTTCGAAAGTGACAGCACCACGAAAGTAATGAAAAAAAGCACCAGTCCCAGATAGATCAGGGCCGCCTGATGCAACCCTTCGCCCGCTTCAGGAAACTCATTCGCAAGTGCCGACGTAATGCTATTGGCGGCCTGAAAAAGGCTCAGGGAATCAAGCTGGTTGAAGTTACCGATAACAAATGTGACTGCCATGGTTTCACCCAGCGCGCGACCCAGCCCTAGCATGATCCCGCCCACCACGCCGGCCCGCGTAAATGGCAGCACAACGCGTGAGACGACCTCCCATGTAGTCGACCCCAGGGCGTATGCAGACTCCTTGAGCATCACAGGCGTGACTTCGAACACATCGCGCATCACTGAGGCAATGAACGGGATGATCATGATCGCCAGAATAATGCCTGCCGAAAGAATGCCGATACCGACCGGCGGGCCCGAAAACAGCGCACCCAGGTAAGGTACATCTGAAAATACCTTTTGCAGCGGCTGCTGGACGTAGGTGGCAAGAATCGGTCCAAAAACCAACAGGCCCCACATGCCATAGACGATGGACGGAACAGCCGCCAGCAATTCAATAGCGGTTCCAAGGGGCCGTTTCAGCCATGCAGGTGAAAGCTCAGTTAAAAACAGCGCGATTCCAAAGCTGACTGGCACGGCAATGAGCAGCGCGATGAATGACGTGGCCAGCGTGCCATAAATCATCACCAAACCGCCATACTCGTCTTTCACCGGGTCCCAGGTGCTGCTGGTCAAAAACCCGAGTCCATATTTGCTGATGGCTGGCCAGGCGCCAAAGATCAGCGACGCCAAAATACCGAGCAGCAAACTTAAGGTCAGCAAAGCCGCGGCGGTTGCCGCCCATCCAAAAATTCGGTCCGGCAGAGAACTTCTGCGGATGCCGCCAGACGGCGGGGGATTGCTCATGTCTTTTAGGCTCGCTGAAGGAGAGCGATCAAGTGTCGCCCGGCTAGCGGGAAGTGTAGAGGACATGACGACCCCCCTTTCTTCTTGATTTACGTTCTTGTTGTATGTTCTTCTTGGCGCGCGAAGTGGCACAGTCGACGCCCCAAGGCGCCGTATCAACCAGCTGACCGTCTTACTTCAACACGACGGCTTTGCCAGACGTGTCCTTGACCTCGCCCCAAGCTTTTTCAATCATGGTTTTAACGCTCGCCGGCATCGGCACGTAGTCGAGGTCTTCCGCCGTCTTGTCGCCGCTTTTATAGGCCCACTCAAAGAACTTCAGCGAAGCCACAGCCTGCGCCGGCTTGTCCTGCGCCTTGTGCATCAGAATGAAGGTTGCACCCGTGATGGGCCAGGCATCCTTGCCAGGCTGCTCGGTCAGGATCTGGTAGAAGCTTTTTGCCCAATCCGCACCAGCAGCAGCAGCCTTGAAAGTTGTGTCATCAGGATTCACAAAGGCACCGGTCGAATTTCGCATCTGGGCAAAAGTCATCTTGTTTTGCTTTACGTACGAATACTCGACATAGCCAATCGAATTGGGCAGGCGGCCCACAAATGCAGCCACCCCTTCATTGCCCTTGCCGCCGGCGCCAACTGGCCAGTTGACGGCGGTGCCCTCGCCTACCTTGGTTTTCCATTCCGGATTGACCTTGCTGAGGTAGTTGGTGAAGATGAAGCTGGTACCGGAACCATCCGCGCGACGCACTGGTGCAATGGCCGCATCGGGCAAGGCAAGTGTCGGGTTCAGCGCCTTGATGGCCGGATCCGTCCATTTCGTGATCTTGCCCAGGTAGATATCGCCGAGCACCTGACCGTTCAATTTCAGCTGTCCCGGCGCGATGCCTTTGATATTGACCACCGGAACGACGCCACCGATCACGGTCGGGAATTGAACCAAACCTTTTTTGGCTAACTCTTCATCTTTCAGCGGCGCGTCCGACGCACCGAAGTCAACCGTTTTCGCTTCGATCTGCCGCAGACCGGCACCCGAGCCCACCGACTGGTAGTTGATCTTGACGCTGGTAGCCTTGTTGTAGTCGGCAGCCCATTTTGAGTACAACGGCGCCGGGAAGCTTGCGCCCGCGCCAGTAACGTCCTGCGCGGCTGCCAGGCCGGAAAACGACGTCAATGCAGCGCCTGCCGCACAAATGAAAGAGGTCTTGAAGGTCACGTTCATTGATTTACCTTTGGGATTAATTGACATGGATGAAGATTGAAAGAGTCCAAGGCTTGCAGGTGAGATGACCAGACTCTACAAAGCTTGTGTGACAAAGACGTGACAAACAACTCGCCGCTGGCTTATTGGGCCGTTGAAGCGCCTGCTTTCCGCCTTGTCATAAAAGCTTCAACAAAAAGTCACAGAACCGTCACAAACAAGCTCTACGCTTTCGTCTGTTCTAACCCCGACAGCTAAGAGATTGCCCAACATGCTCCATCACCGAATCCTGTGCATCGCTTTCACCGTTGCCGCTCTGGGCGGTTGCGCGACCCGCCCCTTGCCTGTTTCA
>JANPFZ010000083.1:0-10165 GCA_031423655.1 Polaromonas sp. | reverse complement strand
CTGGCGCTGGGCACACAAACCGCGGGTTCGCTGATCCGGCCTGCCGCCTTTTGCGGCGTCGTCGGCTACAAGCCCAGTCACAACCGCGTGCCCAAAGCCGGCGCGAAAAGCCTGTCGGAAACGCTGGACACGATGGGCGGTTTTGGTCGAAGCGTGCGCGATGTGGCGCTGCTGGGCGCGGTGCTGACGGGCGACAAACGACTGGCCGACGACAGCACATTTGCGAATACGGCAGCCCCGCGTGTGGGACTGTGTCAAACCCCGGAATGGCTGCTGGCAGACGACGACACGCAAAAGGCCTGGGCACTGGCCGCACAGGCGCTGGGTGGCCACGGCACGGCGATGGAATTACCCGCTCACCTCTGCGATCTGGTGGCAATCCAGAAGCAGGTGCAAGCCTACGAGACCGCGCGTTCACTCAGCCACGAACGGCTGCATCACGCGTCGCAATTGAGTCTGCCCTTGCAGGCTTTGATTGCCGACGGCCTGACCATCAGCGGCGAAACCCATGCGCAAAACTTGCAGGCCACGGCCATCGCGCGGCAACACGCGACCGCGCTGTTCAGCATGCACGATGTGCTGCTGGCACCCAGCAGCATCGGCGAAGCACCGGCTGGGCTTGGCACCACCGGCGATCCGCTGTTTTGCCGCAGCTGGACGCTGCTGGGCCTGCCGTGTATTCACCTTCCCTTTACGCGCGGGAAGACGGGTTTGCCCATCGGCCTGCAACTGGTGGGCGGCTATGGCGACGACCACCGGTTGATTGCCGCTGCGCACTGGGTACACGCGCGACTGCAAAAAGAATCCGGTTGCTGAATCAGGTGAATCGCCGGGTGCCGCCGCCGCAGGGTCCACCCCATGCCCGCCGATTCCCTTCAGCCATCCCGCAGCATTGCACGGCTTTTGATCCTGCACAGAAATCGGTACTTTGGTCGCTTGAAACAGTCCTACGCGCTTGCAAGGGTATTGGAATAAGCGCATTCTGGGTTTGCAGGCTGTCTGCAGATATCCGGAGTTCCTCATGCACTCATTCCGTCGTTCAATTTTCGGTCTGACCGGTTTGATTCTTGTGCCCTTGCTGTCGTGGCAGCCGCTCAGCGCCTATGCGCAAGCCGCCCCCAGAGAGCCCACGCCGGTGCAATTGATGATGAACGCGCTGGCCAACGCCAATGCGGCTGTGGTCGGCATTCAGGTGAGTGCAGCCGATGGCGCCCGCTCGGCCGAGACGCTGGGCCAGCGCCGACGCGGCTCGGGCGTGCTGATCGGCGATGACGGGCTGGTGCTGACCATCGGCTACTTGTTGCTCGAAGCCGAGCAGATCGAAATCGTCACGCAAGACAACAAAACCGTGCCGGCGCGCGCCGTGGCCTATGACCTTGCCACCGGCTTCGGCCTGCTGCGCCCGCTGCTGCCCTTGCCCAAAGAGATCGCCGAACACATCGTCGTGCTGGGCGACACGCGGGAGCTCAAACCAGGTGAGGCCCTGATGGCCGTGACCGGCCCGCAGCCCAACAACGATGGCGACATTGCCATGACGCGGCTGGTCAGCAAGCGGGCTTTTTCAGGCACCTGGGAATACCACATTGAAAGCGCGCTGTTCACCAGCCCGCCCATCACGGTCAGCGGCGGAAACCACAGCGGCGCACCCCTTTTCAACCAAAAAGGCGAGTTGATCGGCATCGGCTCACTGTTCGTATCAGACGCTACCGGCGCCGACCAAAAGCAACCCGGCAATATGTTTGTGCCGGTCGATCTGCTGCGGCCCATCCTGGCGGAGATGCAGCAGTCCGGCATGAGCCAGAAGAGCCGCCGCCCCTGGCTGGGCATCACCTCAAGCGACCAGGGCGGGCGCGTCCAGGTGCTGCGCGTCACCCAGGACAGCCCGGCACAGGCGGCTGGTCTGAGCGCAGGCGACGTTGTGATGGCAGTCGATGGCGCACCCGTGGCAACGCTGGAAGCGTTTTACAAAAAGGTCTGGGACCGGGCGTCACCCGACGCGGAAATTACCTTGACGGTGCGGCAGGGTGACGAGGTGAAATCGATTGTGCTGAAGGCCGAAGACCGGATGCTGACCTTGAAAAAGCCGGCCAGTATTTAAACTACTGATTTTCTTGTGCTACTTTTTTTATAGCTGCATGCGCATGTATTACCTGGGCTAGAGATCGAAAATTCTGGTAACCAGCGTGCCGACTGGTTCTTGGAAATTCGCTTGCCCAAAGCCGTGCGCCTCAGTCGCCCGCAGCCGCCGCAGACACACTCAGCAGCTTACCCGTCGGAGTCAGTGCGACCAGGGCCTGGCGCGTGGCGGCCACGTCATGCGCCAGCTGCTTGAGCAAGGCGCTCGGGCTATCGGCGGGCGCGTGGTCGGCGACTTGCTCGATGTGGCTCAATGCGTTCGCCAGAGCAGTCAGTCCCATTAGCATGCACACGCCCTTGAGTTGATGCGCCCGTCGGCTTGCAGCAGGCCAGTCGTGCGCCGCCAGGGCGCTGGCAATCGGTGTGATTTCAGCGCTGTCAGGGCCAAACAGCGCGCGCCACTGCCTGTCAACGGATTGGCGCGGCATGAGTGCCACAAACGCCTGATACACCGTGGCGTCGAGCACAGCCTGCGAAGCGCCGGCCCCGCCTGATGAAGAGCCTGCCTGCGGTTCTGCGGATGCTGGGGGTTCTGAAGACTCTGGCGGCTCCTCGGGCGCAGTCATGCGGCCTCTGGCCAGGGCCTGGCGCAACGAGTCCGGGTTAACCGGTTTGGCGATAAATCCATTCACGCCGGCTTGCAGTGCGACGTGGCGCGTGCCGGACAAAATGTCGGCACTGATCATCACAATGGGAATGGCCGCTGCGGCGCCCCTGAGTTGCCTGATAGCACGGGTTGCGCTGATACCGTCCATCACCGGCATCTGCAAATCCATCAACAACGCATCAAACGCTTCCCTTTGCACCCACTCCAGGGCCTGCGCGCCGTTAACGCAAACGGTGAATCGATGCCCCATGCGCTGCAGCAAAATACCCAGGTATCTGGCATTGACCGGGTGGTCTTCGGCAATCAATACATGCAGACGCCGGGCCGATGACAGTGGCGTGGGCTTGACGCTTGCAGGCGCGGCCGAAGGACACAAGGGCAGGCTCAGCGTAAAAAAAGAGCCTTCACCCAGGCGGCTTTCCACCGCAATGTGCCCGCCCATCATGCGCGCCAGATTGTGTGAAATCTCCAGCCCCAGGCCCGATCCGCCCTGGCGGCGTTGCGCTGACAAGTCGGCCTGATGAAACCGCGTGAACAGGCGCGCCAGCGTGGCCCGGTCCATGCCGATGCCGGAATCTTTCACCGTGATCTGCATCACTGGCGGCGCACCGGGCGCAGCGGGGGGTGGCGTCGACAAGCGCAGCTCGACAGCGCCGGCATCGGTGAATTTGATGGCGTTGCCGAGCAAATTGAGCAGCAGTTGCATCAGGCGACTGGCATCGGCCTCAATCCATAGCGGCAGCTCGGGTGCCACTTCCACCCGGAGGGCCAGATTTTTTTCGTGCGCGGCCACCGCCATCAGGGCGTGTACTTCGCCGACCAGGTCGCGCAGCGCTACCGGCGCGGGCCGCAGCGTCATCAATCCGGATTCGATCATGGAGGTGTCGAGAATGTCGTTTAGCAGCCGATGCAAGTGACGCGCCGAGCTCAGGGCGGTGTTGGCATAGTCTTGTTGCGCACCCGACAGCCGCGTCTCGGCCAGCAGACCGAGCATGCCCAGCAGGCCCTGAAACGGCGTGCGCAGCTCGTGGCTCATGTTGGCGAGGAAGGCGCCTTTGGCCCGGTTGGCGTCTTCGGCCCTGAGCCGGGCCTGGCTCAGGCGGCGAGTTAGCCTTAATGACTCCAGGGTGTACCGGTGCTGCCTGCGTACATACATCACAAAACCTGTCAGAGCTGCCGACAAAATAAGCCACTGCGCGCCCGCCAGGGCCAGGATCCAACGGTTTTGCCGCGCCATCGTCTGGCTGCGCTCGTCAATCTCTTTGGTCGCCGAGCGGGCGACAAAATCGGTCAAATCGCGTATCGGTTCTCTGTCGCGATTGCTTTGACGCAACAAACCCGCGATGGCCGGCGCTGCCACAGGACGGACATCTATTTCGCCCAACACCGCGTCTGCGGTTGTAACAAAAGCATCCAGCACCAGCAAAGTGTCCTGGTAGGTGGCGACGCCGTGAAGGGGCGCAAGGACCGGACCGTTTTTGACCACGTCATAGCGGCTGTAAAAAATGGCGTAGCGCAAGGCCAGCTCCTGCTGCGCGCCAGCGGCCGGGGCATCCAGAGCGTTGCGCAAAGCCATGCCCAATCGGCTGTGCTCTCTTTCCAGATGCTGGACTTGCCAAAGACCGGAGTCGGCCTTGTTTTCGGCCAACGCCTGCGTTGCCCGCGCGTGTTGATGGTAGAAAATCGACAGCGGGATGAGCGTGACGAACAGCGACAGCGCGGCCAGTGCGGCGATGGTCGTTGCATTGAGCTTGAGTCGAAATTTGAAGAAACCGGGTTTGATGAGCCTGAACCGCAGCCCGGCCTGCGTCACGGGAATCGTTGGCTTCATGGGAATCAGTGGCTTCACGGGCGCGGTGCGGCTTTATTCAACGCGCAAGCTTTTAAGCTGCCAGACACAGCGGCTGTAGTAGGTGTCGGTTTTAAGCTCGGGGAAGCGTTCAAAGGGGTACATCACAAAAATCGGCCCTTTCTCACGCACCGTCAAGACGCGTCCATCGACTTTTCGTGCCAGGATGACATCGAATTTAAAGGCGTCGTCCAGAGGAATATCAATTTTGTAGTCATTAAGCGCCAGCGCCTTCAAATGAGTGCCTTGCGCCTTGAGGGCCTGCAGCACGTCTTTGAGCAAAGGGCCGGTGAAAGTGGCCGGGTTCTTGAGCCACGGTGTGGCGGAGACAAAACTGTGCTGCGGCAAGGCGTCCAGCAGCGCAGCGTCGAACAGAGCCGCGTCAGGCGAGTTTTTAACCCCGATCTTGCCATTGACGGTCAAAATCACCGCCCCTTGAGGCGCCTCTTTCGGCAGCTCAAAAGCCGCCAGCGACTGCGTCAATGCCTGCATGAGAAACAGCGCCGCGCAGCCCAGCCAAAAACCAACAGTAGGTGCCAACGACGACTTTTTCATAGCCGGATTCTAAAGGGGCACCTGCCAGGGGCAGACTTGTGTTTCCCGAAAGCTTGCGCCGTCGCATCTGGAAATTGCTATCTCTTTTATAGCTGCGTACCCAGGTATTACAGAGGCTAAGGGCCAAAAATTCTTTAAAAAACGGCGCGCAAGCTGGTTTTTGGATCTGATCGCAATTTCGCAGCCTCGCAGCAAAGCACCCGCAGGGCAAGCCGTAGGCGCGGGGAATTTGGGCTCTTATTTGGGCTCTTGTATCTTGACCCCAAAACCACGCCAGACCGACCCCGACGATTCAAACACCCAAGCCCTCTGCCACAGTCGCGTAACGCAAGCTCAGCCTCAATTCATTTTTCAGCCGCGCATTGACCAGCCGCCGCGACTCACCCATGAAGCTGAGCAGCATCAAAGGCAGCTGTGCTTGCGCCGTGCTGCGCGGCACTCGCGTCGGTTTCGGCAAGCCATAGAGCCCCGCCGCGAAATCGAAATAATCCCCCATCAACATCTGCGTGTCGTCACTCGCATTCGTGACCCGCTGCGGCAGCCCGCGCCAGAGGGCGGCGACGCAGGCGCGGGCCAAATCGTCGGCGTGAATATGGTTGGTGTACACATCGTCTTGCGCGGCCAGCACCGGGGTGCCTTTGAGCAGCCGACCGCGCGGCGTACCGCCTTCGCGGTCAGGCGCGTAGATGCCCGGAATGCGCAGCACATGCGTACGCGTGCCGGTGCTGCGGCCGAAAAAGCGCAGTTGCGCTTCGGCATGCACGCGGCGCTCGGCGCGTGGGGTTTGTGGATTCACCACTCGCACTTCGTTGACCCATTCGCCCTGGCAGTCGCCGTAGACGCCGCTGGTCGAGCCGTAGACCAGCGATAGCGGCGTGTTGCGCAGCCGAAGCGCGCGCAGCAGGGCCTGGGTGCGCGGATCGGTGCGCCAGGCCGGGTTGTCGCCAGGCGGCGGCGCCAGATGCACCACGCGCGTGGCGATGCCCGCCAGCCGGCGCAGCGTGGCGCTTTCGTCCAGATCGCCCAACAGCGGCGTGATCTGCCGGGCGCGCAGTTCATTCACCCGGCTGGCCGATGAGGTAAGCGCCAGCACGCGCAGGCGGGGGCTCAAAAGGCGTGCCACGCGCAGGCCGACATCGCCGCAGCCGACGATCAAAACGCGTTCACGGCGAAAGCGCGCAGGCAGCGCGCCTAGGGGATTAAGGTTTGAAGGCAAAATTGGAGAACCGGGAGGTTGGAAAATCAGGTGAAGGCTGACAAGCCGTGTAAAACAGAAAAATATTTCAATACGATCTCAAGAGGATAGCGACTATGAGTTTTAACGTCACCGTGCAGCCCAGCGGCCGCACCTACACCGCAAATGCCGACGAAGCGTTGCTCGCCGCCGCCATCCGCAGCGGCATCGGCCTGCCCTACGGCTGCAAAGACGGCGCCTGCGGTTCCTGCAAATGCAAAAAAATCGAGGGCAGCGTGGTTCACGGCCCGCACCAGCTGAAGGCGCTGTCGCACGAGGAAGAAGCGGCTGGTTTTATCCTGACCTGCTGCGGCGTGGCGCATTCCGATGTCGTCATCGAGTCGCGTCAGGTGACCGACGAAAGCGCCTTCCCGGTCAAGAAAATGCCGACGCGTTTGAACAGCTTTGCCAAAGCTTCTGACGACGTGATGGTGATGCGCCTGCAACTGCCGGCGGCCGATGTATTCAAGTACCACGCCGGCCAGTATGTTGAATTTTTGCTGCGTGACGGCGACCGCCGTGCCTATTCGATAGCCAACGCGCCGCACACGCAGGCCGAGAACCCCAGCGTGGAACTGCACATTCGCCACATGCCCGGCGGCAAGTTCACCGAGCATGTGTTCGGTGCCATGAAGGAAAAAGAGATCATGCGGGTTGAAGGCCCATTCGGCAGTTTTTACCTGCGCGAAGACAGCAGCAAACCGATGGTGCTGCTGGCGTCGGGCACCGGCTTTGCGCCCATCAAGGCAATGATCGAGCACATGCAGTTCAAGCGCATCACGCGGCCGGCCGTGCTGTACTGGGGTGGCCGCCGCCCGGCTGATTTGTACATGAATGACTGGGTGATGGCTCGCGTCGCCGAGATGCCCAATCTGCGCTATATACCGGTCATCTCCGATGCGCTGCTAGATGACGCATGGGCCGGCCGTACCGGTTTTGTTCACAAGGCCGTGCTGCAGGATCTGCCCGACCTGTCGGCTTATCAGGTGTATGCCTGCGGCGCGCCTATCGTCGTCGATTCAGCCCAGGCCGATTACATCGCGGCCGGTTTGCCAGCGGAAGAATTTTTTGCCGATTCATTTGTGACCGAAAAGGAAAAGGCGCAAGCTGTGACCTGACAGCAAAGCCGTCCAGTTCGTCCCATCAGACCCCATCGAGGAGACAGCATGACCCGCCTCACGCAAGCCCACAGCATGGATTCGAGCGACTCCAGCAGCAGCCACATGCGCGTCAGCGACGAGCAATACTTTCGCAGTTGCGTCGCGAAAGAGCGGCATCTGGCGCAATTGCTTGGGCATCAGAACATCGAAGAATGTTATGAGACCGCCGGCACGCTGTGGGCTGGCGCCAAGGCACTGCCGCAATGGACGCGTGACTGGGGCGCCTGCGGGCCGCTGCTGGCGCCCTACAAAATTTCTCTGGCCTGGGACGCAGTGCCAAGCGCAGGCGATGAAGACCAGCCACTGCAGTTCGTGCGCGCCGGTGATACCCGCCTCAAGCTGGCCGACCACCCCAACCCTGACCGCGCTGTCATGTTCGCAGTCGTCAAGGAAGTCATCCGCTTGCTGGAGCACCCCCACAGCGCCAGACCCGAGCAGGCGGCGCCGCTGCACCCGCATCCCTGATTCGCTCAAACGAAAATCACCCGCCTCACCCTGCCCGATGCGCCCGGTGGCCCCTTCAACGCGACGGCGCGGGTGACCACTGCTATTAATTAAATAGCTGGTTACGCATGTAATTCATAGGCTTGAGCCACTTCCTTTATATATTCATGTCCGAATCATTCATGCTCATCCTCTACGGCATCTCCAACTGCGACACGGTTAAAAAAGCCCGCGCGTGGCTGACCGAACACGGCAAAAGCCATGAATTTCACGACTTCAAAAAGCACGGCGTGCCGCCAGCAGAACTGGCACGCTGGGCCGGGTTGGTCGGCTGGGAAAGTCTGCTCAACCGCAGAGGTACGACCTGGCGCCAGCTGAATTCCGAGGCGCAACGGGCCGTGGTCGACAGCGCCAGCGCGCAGGTGCTGATGCTGGCGCAGACCAGCGTGATCAAGCGGCCGGTGCTTGACTGGGGCGGCGGCGATGTGACGGTGGGTTTTGATGCCGACGCCTGGAAGAAACGCATGTAATTTGGCCGCCATCACTGTCAAAAGTCCGGGGAAACACGAGCTTTACCCTCGATTTACCCGTCCCCCTGAAACTCTCACAGTTGAAATGTGTCCAAATCATTAAAATAGGTCATCGAAAGATCACCGCGCCGGTCTTAGGCCTTGTATTGAAATGCTGGTGATCAAAAGCGTTCGCGAGTTCAGGCAAAAGAGTCCAAAAGAGGATGAATCATGAAAAAAGTACCCGTCATTTCTGCTGGGGTCGCTGCGGCTTTGCTGGCCGCATTGCCCGCATCCGCGATGGACATCATGGCGCGCGTAATTTCAAGCACGCCGGTGGTGCAGCAGGTCGCGGTGCCCAGGCAGGTTTGCAATAACCAGCAATACATCACCGAAGCGCCCCGATCGGGCGGCGGTGCGCTGCTGGGCGCGCTGATCGGCGGCGTGGCCGGCAATGCGATTGGTAGCGGCGGTGGACGTGCGGCAGCTACGGCGCTGGGCGTGTTCGGTGGCGCAGTCGTCGGTGATCGCGTCGAAGGCGGCGGCGCGCAGCAGGTGCAAAACGTGCAGCAATGCAGCACACAGACTTATTACGAGAACCGGCCGTCGCATTACAACGTGGTCTACGAATACCAGGGCCAGCAGTACAACGCACAAATGGCCAACGACCCCGGCCTGTACGTGCGGCTGCAGGTGTCGCCGGTGGGTGGCGTGAACACGCCGCCGGCTCAAACCGGTCAGCCGCAAGCGCTGCAGCAGCCACAGGACCCGATGCCGGTCGAGCAAGGCTATGTGGTTCAGTCGTCTGCCCAGCAACCGGTGTATGGCCAGCCGGTCTATGGCCAAGCGTTTTACACACAACCGGTGTATGTACAGCCGCCGCTTGTGTACCAGAGCGCACCGGCCTACTACGGCCGACCGTACTACGGGCCATCGTTCGCGCCGATTGGCCTGTCACTGAACTTTGGTTACAGCCGGGGTTACGGGTATGGGCACCGGGGTAACTGGCGCTAAGCTATTACCAAATAAAAAAGGAGCGTTGATCGCTCCTTTTTTTATGTTTAGGTCGGGCTGGCGCAGTTGCCGACTGCATCAAAAAACCATCTCGCTACCTCTGTATCAATGGTCAAATCGCCTATAGCCCCCGTAAAACGTGCAAAAGCAGCTATAGTTTTTATAGTTCCTGCAAACCGCCAGCTATTGCGCCGTCTCAATCAGCGAGCCCTTCAGCAGCACCGGCCCGGTCGGCCCGCTGCCCGCAGGCGCACCGCCCAGCGGCTCCAGGCTGATCGCCAGCGTCGGCACTTCCCGCACATCGCTGCTTGCAGCCGTCAGGCGAATTACCGGCTCGCCGCCCAACACGCCGAGCGACTTCGGCGCACCGCCCGCAGGCAAGGCCCACAGCTGCAGCGACTTGTCGGCCTGCGCCTGAAAGCCCCCGACGCGCTTGATCAGCAGACGCCTGTTTTTCGGATCGAAGGTCACCAGCATCGAGGCCGACGATTTGTCGTCTGCCAGCACCGCGACGTATTGAATTTCAGGTGCGGCCGACAATTGGGCCGACAACTGCTGGTTATCGCCCGAAAGCTTTGCGACCTGGCCCCGCAGTTGCCCGTTCAACTCGCTCAAATTCAGGCCGGCATAACCAGCCACCACCGCCGCCAGCACGCC
>JANPFZ010000082.1:0-2042 GCA_031423655.1 Polaromonas sp. | reverse complement strand
GTTTTCAGGCCGATGTCCTGCAAATCCTTGATCAGCCCGCGCACACCGATGCAGCCGACTTCTTCGTCGTATGAAAAAGCAAAGTGCAGCGGCGCATCGGCCTTGCTGGCCAGAAACTGCGGCGCCATGACCAGCGCGGTGGCGATATAGCCTTTCATGTCGGCGCTGCCCCGGCCGTAGAGTTTGTCGCCGATCACTGTCGCCTTGAACGGGTCGGTGTCCCAGGCCTGGCCTTCCACCGGCACCACGTCGGTGTGGCCCGACAGCACCAGGCCGGGCCGGCTGCCCTCGCCCAGCGTGGCAAACAGATTTGCCTTTTTGCCCGTGGCGTCGTAGGTCAGCCGCGACGTGGCGCCCAAGCCAGCCAGGTAGTCACGTGTCCACTCGATCAGGCCGAGATTCGAGTCGCGCGAGACGGTTTCAAAGGCGATCAGGCGTTCGACCATGGCGAGCAGTTCTTTAGACGGTTGCTGGCTGGTTTCCGGGTGTGCTTGTGGGGTATTCATGGTGCTTGGTTCCAGAATGATTCAACGCTGATCGTTGAGATGGCAGGCTGAAAAATGCGACGGCGCAATTTCTTTCAAGGCGGGTTTTTCAACACTGCAACGCGGCATCGCGTGTGGACAGCGCGGGTGAAAATGGCAGCCGGGGGGCGGGTTCAATGGCGAGGGAATCTCGCCTTTTACTGCAAAGAATTCGGTTTTTCGTGCTTCCAGTTTAGGCGCTGACGCCAACAAGGCCTGGGTATAGGGGTGATTGGCGTTGGCAAACACGTCATCTGCGCGTGCAGACTCGACCACGCGGCCCAGGTACATGATGACGACGCGGTCAGACAAGTGCCGCACCACGCCCAGGTCATGGCTGATGAAGAGATAAGTCAGGTTCAGCTCATCGCGCAGCTTGATGAAAAGATTCAGCACCTGCGCCTGAATCGACACATCGAGCGCGGCCACGGCTTCGTCACACACCAGAAACTCGGGCTTGACCGCCAGTGCGCGTGCAATACCGACCCGCGCGCGTTGCCCGCCCGAGAACTGGTGCGGAAAACGGCGCAATACCGCCGGGTCAAGCCCTACCCGCTGCAGCAGGCCTTCAACATACGCAGATTGTTCGCGGCCGGGAATCATGCCGTGCGCGACGGGCGCTTCGCCGACGATGTCGAGCACGCGCATACGCGGATTGAGCGAGGCGTACGGATCCTGAAAAATCATCTGGATGGCGAGCTGCTTGCGGCGCCGCTCGCCGGCGTCCATCGCCTCCAGGTTTTCGCCCCTGAAGCGGCGCGTGCCTTCGGTCAGGCTGTGCAGCCCGACAGCCATGCGGCCCAGCGTTGATTTGCCGCAGCCTGATTCGCCGACCAGCCCCACCACCTCACCTTTCGCAATCGACAAATCGACGCGGTCAACCGCATGGACCACTTCTTCCTTGGCATGCGCGCCAAACAGGTTGGCGATGCGGGCGGCGGTGTCAATGGGTTTGACGAAACGCTTGCTGGCGCCCAGCAACTCCAGCAAAGCTTCACTGGTTTGTTGTTCGGGTTTGTTCATACGGCGGGCGCCACCAGTCCGATATCTTCCAGTGTTTGGGTCACCGGGTGAAAGCAGCGCAGGGTGCGGCCATACGCTGCTTCCAGCGGTGGGGCCGTCAGGCAGGTGTCGGTCGCGCGGTCGCAGCGGGTGCGAAACGCGCAGCCCTGCGGCAAATTGGTCAGCGATGGCGTCATGCCGGGAATCTGTTTGAGCGGTTGCCCTTTTGGATTGCGCGATGGTGCTGACGCAATCAGGCCCAGCGTGTAGGGGTGGCGCGGATGATCGAGCACCTCGGCAACGCTGCCGCTTTCGACGATCTTGCCGGCATACATCACGCAGATCGTGTCGGCCAGACCCGCCACCACCGATAAATCGTGCGTGATCCAGATCAGCGCGGTGCCTGATTCGCGGCAAAGCTTTTGCATCTCATAGAGTATCTGGCCCTGAATCGTGACGTCGAGCGCGGTTGTCGGCTCGTCGCAGATGATGAGGTCGGGTTTGTTGAGCAGCGCA
>JANPFZ010000081.1:0-1671 GCA_031423655.1 Polaromonas sp. | reverse complement strand
CGCGCTCAGCGGCGCAATAAATTCCTGCAGCTGGTCCAGCAACTCTTCATACAAAAACTTCTCGCGTGCCAGCGCCCGCTCGGAGGCCGACAGGGCCTTGTCTTCAAAGGCTTTCAGCTCGGGCGTGATGTAGCGCTCGGCATTTTTCAGCGTCTGGCGGCGCCGGTAGTCGCTGGGCACCTTGTCCAGCTGGCCCTGCGTGACTTCAATGAAAAAACCATGAACGCGGTTGAACTGCACGCGAAGGTTGGCGATGCCGGTGCGGGCTTTTTCGCGGCCTTCGAGTTCGAGCAGAAAACCGTCGCAGTTGGTCTGGATTGCGCGCAGCTCGTCAAGATCGGCGTCGCAGCCGTGGTTGATGACGCCGCCGTCGCGAATCAGCGCGGCGGGTTCGTCGAGCAGATAGCGCCTGAGCAGGTCGGCGCAACCGGCTGGCGGCTTCAAATCATCGAATATTTGAATCAAAAGTGCTGGTAGCCCAAATAATGCGTGCGCAAGCAGCTCTGTTTTTTGTAGCGTCAGCAGCAGCCCGACGAGTTCGCGCGGGCGCACCTGGCGCAGTGCGATGCGCGCCGTGATGCGTTCCACGTCGCTGCTGCCCTTGAGCTGGCTGCGCAGGGTTTGCTGCAGACCGCCCCGCAAATGCGTGATGGCCGACAGGCGTTCGGCGGCTTGCGTGCGGTCGCGGCGCGGACTCAATAACCAGCTTTTCAACGCGCGGCTGCCCATGCCCGTCATGCAGGTGTCGAGCAGTGAAAACAGCGTCGGCGAATCTTCGCCGCGCAGCGTTAGTGTGAGTTCGAGGTTGCGCCGCGTGGTCAGCGGCAGGTCGATCAACTCGTCGGGCCGCACCACCACCAGCGTCTGCACATGCGGCAGCGCGCGGCCCTGCGTGTGTTCGGCGTAGCCCAGCAAGGCAGAAGCGGCAGCGTGTGCGTCGTTCAGGTTTTCAGCGTTAAACGACGCCAGCGAAGCGACCTTGAGCTGCGCCAGCAGAAGGCGCGCGCCGAGTGCCGCATCAAACTGCCACGCAGGCCGGGCGGTGGCAGTGCCGCGCAGGGCTTTGAGGCGCTGCTCGAAAGCCGGCGTCACGTCGATGTTATGGATCAGCTCACTCGGTGCGATGCGGGCTAGCCAGGCTTCAAGCTCGTCGGGCGCGCACTGCGCCAGATGAATCGCGCCCTGGGTGACGCTGAGCCAGGCCAGGCCGCAGCGGTTGCGCGCGCCCTGGTGTACGGCCAGCAAGATCGATTCGATTTTGTCGCCGAGCAGGCCTGAATCGGTCAGCGTGCCCGGCGTAACGACGCGCACCACCTTGCGTTCCACCGGGCCCTTGCTGGTGGCCACGTCGCCAACCTGCTCGCAGATCGCGACCGACTCGCCCAGCTTGATCAGCCGCGCCAGGTAGCCCTCGACCGAGTGGAACGGCACGCCGGCCATGAGGACCGGCTGGCCGGCGGAGTTGCCACGCCGCGTGAGCGTGATGTCCAGCAGGCGGGCCGCCTTCTCCGCGTCGCTGAAGAACAGCTCGTAGAAATCGCCCATGCGGTAGAACACCAGCGTGGACGGGTACCCCGCCTTGATGGCGAGGTACTGCTGCATCATGGGAGTGTGCTGTTCGAGCACGGCGGAGGAGGCTTCTGCGGGGCCCGACATGGCGGGTATTGTCCC
>JANPFZ010000080.1:0-19729 GCA_031423655.1 Polaromonas sp. | reverse complement strand
CAGTTAGAGAGCAGGTCGCCCCGGCTGCACACCGCACTGATGCGCAACCTGAACGTGCATATCGCCCGCCGGCTTGACCTTGCGACCGGGCTTGTCAGAGCCTTGCAGTAGCGGGCTGAGTTGCGGCTTGACTGTGATACTCGGCCTGAATCGTGCCTCACTCTCACGGACGAAAATCCAGCTCAAAAATAGCGGCCAACCCTATACTTTGACTTCACTTAATCAGGGGAAAAAAGATGCCAATAAACACAGCAACTGATTCGCCGGGCCTGACTCAGGCGCTGCCGGCTTGGACCGATCCGGATCTGACGCCAGACCAGTTTCTCTACGAGCGCCTGGGGCCCTGGCCGCAGCCCGCGCCCGCCTACCCGATGAGCCGACCGCCTGAGGTGCTGAACATTCCACCAATCGAGACGCTGATCTGGAATGAAAATATCGGGTCGCGCTACCTGAAAACCCAGCTTGGTTACGCTGGCGCAGCGGCCGCCCTGGCGGTAGGCGACATGGCAAAGCCACTGCCGACCGATGACGACTTTATTCAGATCATGACGCGGGCTGTGTACGCCCGCTTCTTGCGCAAGGAGTCCCCGGGTTCGGGCTTTTGGGTCAGCGACTTCACGGCGATGGAATTGATCACGCCTATGCCCGGGACTTATTGCGCCCCGGTGGTTTGCCGGTTCCTCCAGCAAAACAATCACTTCTACTGCGTCAGCATCACGTTTCTGAAAACCGGCACAAACAGCGAATTGCTGGTCAAGCCCGGCGACAAGGCCTGGAATCTCGCCAAGGTCTATGCCTGTCAAGGTGCCGCGTATCACGCCTTGTTCGTCGTGCATCCGGCCTTGCATTTCCCGATGGATTCGGTCAATGCCATCACCAAGACCGCTGTGCCCCACATCCATCCGCTGTTCCAGGCGCTGTATCCCCATACCACCTACACGCTGCCGTTGGACAACTCCGTCCTCGAAAGCGCGTTTACGGTTGTCAACAACAATGCTCCAGGCACATGGTTCGATCCGCTGACGGCCGGCGGCTACAACATCAAGCAGTTATTCGGCGTAGGTTATTCGGGCTACAAGGGTCTTGCGAGTTATCCGGCGTACGACTACATGACGCCCTGGATGGACGCGGACACGCTCTACGGCCAATGCCTGCGGGAATACTACAAGCCGTTCCTGGTATTTGCCACGAAGATTGCCAGCGTGATTCCCCTTACCGATCCCTATGTCAAACGCTGGGCCGACTACTGCAGCGCCAATGTGCGCGGCTTTCCCGATGGAACGGCTATTTTTACCGGAAACAATCTGGCAACGGTCATGGCCATTTACATGTGGGATGTCACGGTGTCACATGGGGCCGATCACCACAGTTTTGGAAATTTCATCCAGCTGAAGAATAAATTCCTGCGCATCCGCAGACCGCCCCCGGCCAACATCAATGATGGGGCCGACGTACGTTTGGTGAGTGACGTCGCCTCGGCTGACGACATGGCCCGCGCCGAGCTGGCCAACGCCATGTTTTTCTCGGTGTGGACGCTTGCGCCCAACTTGATCGACACGATTTACCCCTTCACTGACCCGATGCTCCAGGCCGCCAGCGCCGACTTCCACGCCAACCTGAAAACCGTTGACGCAAGCGTGCGGGCGATGATGCCGGAGTTCATGCGCCTGCAGCCAGGTACTGACCCCAACGACCCGTACCCCTACAACTTGACCATTCCTGCCAGCATCCAGTTTTAACCCCAAGACAAACCCCTGGAGCCTCGCATGCGGTTGATTGCATTTCTGATTCCCCTGCTGGTACTTTGCATGGGGCAAGCAAGGGCCGTGGCGGCTCAGAGTTCACAGGATTCAGCCCCGTCCTCAGGGGTTGCAGCAGACGCATCAGCAGCGCAAGTCGAGCTGATTCCGTGGGCCTTCATCGTCAAAGACGAGACGGGTGAAAAAACCGTCGAGGAGGTGATGCGCACGGTCGTGTCAGATCATCAAAGCAGCCCTGGCAACGAGGTTTTCAGCGCCGGTTTCAGCAAAGCGGCCTACTGGTTTGTCGTTCCACTTGAAAATTCACAAAACTCGCCGCTCAAGCGTTTGCTGGTTTTGAATCCGTCATGGCTCGATGACGTGCGCCTGACCCTGATTGACGCGCGCGGTGCTGTGCAGACATTCACCGGCGGCGACATCCACCCCTTTGCGCAACGCAGCGAGCTGTTTCGGCGCTCCAATTTTTTGCTGGACCTGCCGCCCGGCAGAAGCACGCTGGCCGTGCGCATCACGACGCGGGATCCGTTCTGGGTCGGCTTGAGCCTGATGCGGCCCGACATGTTCAACGAGCTGGTGACCTCGGAGTCGCTGTACTTCGGTCTGGTCTATGGCGCATTGCTGGCCTTGTTCCTGTTTCACGGGGTCCTCTACCTCTCATCGCGCGACAAGGAATACCTGGCCTATTGCGCTTTCGTGGCCGCGTTTTTGCTCATGCACGCAACTTACAACGGACATTTTTTCCGGTGGTTGTGGCCTGCGTCTCCCGCGCTGTCCAACTGGGCACATTCGGTGTTGATCTACCTGTATTGTTTTCAGGGTTTGGTCTTTGCCATGGTTTTTCTTGACCTCAAGCAGAAACTGCCAATCGCCTACCTCTGGACGCGGCGCCTGATCTACGCCATGGGACTGAGCTTTGCAATCACGGCACTGCTGGCCGGGTATCGCGGCCAGGTCATCAGTTCGATTTTGTGGGTCGTCGTGTTTTCAGTGGCAGCCTTTGCGCTAGGCTTGCTGTCGCTGCGAAGGCGCAATGCAGTTGCGCGGCTTTACCTGATTGGCTCAACCGGCGGACTGGTGTGTTCATCAATCACCGCGCTTACAACGATGGGCATCATTCCTTATTCGTTCTGGACGTTCAGAGCGGTGGACTTCGGCATGCTGCTCGATGCGATCATGCTGTCGCTGGCGCTGTCGGCGCGTCTTGGGCAGGCACGGCGCCTGGAGCGGCTGCGCCGGTTCTTCTCGCCGGCGGTTGCCAATCAGCTGCTCACCGCCACCAACGAAGAGCTGTATCGGCCGCACCGCAGGGAAATCGTCGTGCTGTTTCTCGACCTGCGGGGCTACACCGCGTTTACGCAAAAGCATGGAGCCGATGAAGTCATGCGCATTCTGGGTGAATTCCATGCCGCCATGGGTGAGCTGATTGCCGTGCATGAGGCCACCCTGGAGCGCTTTGCCGGTGATGGGATGATGATTTTTCTGAACGATCCGGTGGAAATCCTGGACCCCGCCGTGAAGGCCGGAAAAATGGCGCTGGAGATGCAAGCCCGCTTCCAAGAACTCAACAAGATCTGGCAACAACGCAACTACAGCCTGTCGATGGGCATCGGCATCGCACAAGGCATGGCGACCATTGGAGCCATCGGCTTTGAAGGCCGGCGTGACTACGCGGCCATCGGCAATGTCACCAATCTGGCAGCCCGTCTGTGTGGTGAGGCTGGCGGTGGGCAGATTTTGATTTGCAGCGTGGTGGCCGCACATATCGAAAAAGAAATACGGGTCCAAAGCATAGGCGCGCTGGTCCTCAAAGGTTTTGCCGACCCGGTCGTATGCCACGAGATCGCCCCGCTGCCCCGACAGCAGGCCGCCCAGATGTTTACTCTGGCCGCACCCATCGCTGTCTAGCGAAGCGGCTCTACGGGGTCTGCGATAAGCGGCAGATCAGGCAGCCAATCCAGTCGCTATGATTTATATAGCTGCTCGCGCACGTTTCACCTGGGCTGGAGGCCTGAAACACTCTCGGTTGAGGGCTGTAAGCTGCCAGCCCCAAGACCTGCGCCCAAAAAACGCGTTGCCGAGACGCGTCCGGCACTTGGCAAGACTTTCGCGCCACCGGGTCTCATGCGTTCAACCCCCGCCACGCACAGCCCCCAGCGCCGGATAGCCGCCCGGCTCAGGATTCGGCCCGGCGCGCAACACGGCCATTCTCCCGCGCATCGCGGCGATCTCCACCGTCTGGCTGGCAATAATCTCTTCGGCGATTTGCCGCACCATCGGGTCGTGGCCATGAATCAGCACCAGCCGCGCCATATCCACCGCGCCTTCGTGGTGCGGAATCATCATCGCCAGAAAATCTGAGTCGGGCTGACCGGTGTACCCGGGGCTGTGCATGTCCTGCATCATGCGGGCCATACCGGTGTCCATGTCGGCCTCGAAGCGGCTTGTCTTAGCTTCAACGCCAGTCGCTTTGTGACTGCCCTGATGTTTGCTGTGGTCCATCATGCGGTCTGCCCTTTGGTGCCTGGCCGCACGTAAACCAGGTTGATGCTTTTCTTGTTGCGCAACTCACCCGATGGCAGTTTAAGTGAGCCGAGCGGAATCTGGGTGACGAGTTTGGGTTGCAGCGGGCTTGACACATCAAAGGCCGAGCACACGGTTTGGCCAGCGTTGGGCGTGCCTGGCAGTTCGTCCTGCTCGTGCGCGACATACAACAGGTTGTTGGCCGGATTCGTCCACAGGCCATGCGCCTCGCGGCCACCGGTGTAAACCAGGCCAACCACCTTTTGCTGCGCGGGCGGTACCGAGCGGTCAATGATGGCCAGGCGGCTGGACGCAGCGCCATTTGGGCCGCCGTCATCCACCCGCGCCAGACTTATGTAGGTGACCTGCCCGTGCGCATTGTCAACGAACTCCAGGTGATTGGGCCGCGCCATCTCACCCAGCGGCACCATGGCCAGCACTGTACCGGGGTCTTTCACCGACACGATAGACACCGCATCAGCCAGTTTGTGCGACAGCCACATCTGGCTGCCATCGGGCGACAGTTTTTGAAACGGCGTGAAAGCAGGCTTGTCCTGCGCACTCAGATCAACCAGCCGAAGCCGCTTCGGGCGCGAATGGCCGTTGCCGTCGGGGTTGACCTGCAAGATTTCAAGCTGCGCAACTTTCTGGCTGATGACGAAAGCCAGCGTGCCGTCTTTGGAAAACCAGACCTGGGCCGGGCCGTTGAGCGTGGGCACATAAGCGCGAACGGCTTGTGCTGGCCCGTCGCCCTTCCCTGTCAGCTGGCGCGTCGCCTGGTCCACATCAAGAATCGCGATGCGGTCTTCGCCGCGCAAAGTCACCCACAGTTCCTTGCCGTTGCGGGTGAAGGTGGGCTCGTGCGGCTCGCGGCCCAGCAAGATACCGCTCGACAGCCGCTCGGCGTTGGTTGTGGGGCTGGCCTGCGGATTGGCGACGTTGCCGACCACACGGCGATTGACTACATCGATCAGATAAATGTTGCTGCTGCCGCGGCCCGAGGTGGCAAGCAAGGTTCCGTCGGGGTTGGGCACGGCGCCATGCGCGTCGATGCAGCCGTGGTAGAGCGGCTTGTGGATCATGGCGGCGTGTATAGGCATGACCCCGCCGGTGACAAAGCGAAACGGTGGCCGTGCGTCTTCGTCGAAACTGGTGAGGTTGATGGTGGTGTCAACCGTGTTGCTGGCCGGGTTGATGACGCTTATGGTGTTTGAGTCTTCGTTGGTGATGAAGACGCGGTCAGCCGCGGCGATGTCGGGGCCGACATAAGCAGTCATGGCAGGCGCGGGCATCGCAGCGGGGCCTTGTGCCATCGCCCAGGGCACGGCTGCGACAGCAGGCAAGGCAGCGGCCGCTTTCAGAAAATCGCGCCGGGAGTCATTCGTTGCTTCGTGCATTGCAGATCCTTGGTTCATTGATGGGGTGGTCTTCCGTTGTAAGAGACATGGCAGCGGCTCATGGATTCCATAGCGCGCATTCGGTCGTCAGATTTATTCGGGTGCTACCGGGGCAAAGAGCGCCGACGGCAAAACCAGTGCATAAAATCCGGCATGACCACCGGCTTGCCAACTCCAGACCATCCGATCCCGTCCACGGCGGTGGCAACCACGCCCGGTCTTTTCACCGACGCAATCCACACGCACCGCTGCTGGTGGTGCGAATCCACGCCCATTTACCGTCAGTACCATGACACTGAATGGGGCTTTCCTGTCGACGACGAGCGTCGGCTGTTTGAGAAGATTTGCCTGGAAGGCTTTCAGGCGGGGCTAAGCTGGCTCACTATCTTGAACAAGCGTGAAAACTTTCGCAGCGCATTCGCCAACTTCGAAGCAGAAAAAGTCGTCGGCTTTGGTGACGCCGACGTGAAGCGGCTGCTGGCTGATGCAGGCATCGTGCGCCACGCGGGAAAGATTGCATCGACCATCAATAACGCCAGGCGCGTGATCGAATTGCGCCGCGAGTTCGGATCGCTGGCCGCATACGTGTGGAAGATAGAACCCGATGGGGCGAGCCGCCCGCCGCGCATCACGCATGACGTTGTCAAAGCCATGCCGAGCTCGCCGGCCTCTATTGCATTGTCCAGAGACTTGAAAAAACGCGGCTGGACATTCGTCGGACCGACGACGATGTACGCCTTCATGCAGGCGATGGGCCTGGTCAACGACCACCTCGAAGGTTGCGCCAGCCGCGACGCGGCGTTGAAGGCGCGGGCAGCTTTTAACCCGCCGCGCCTGCCGCTATAGCCAGCGTGCGCGCTTGAATCGCCAGAAGAGCAGCAAGCAGGTCGCGGCGATCAGCGCCAGTGCCACGGGGTAACCGTATCGCCATTTAAGCTCGGGCATCATCTCGAAATTCATGCCCCAGATGCCTGCGAACGCCGTACAGACCGCGAAGATACTGGCCCAAGCCGCCAGCCGCTTGGTAATCTCACTTTCCTCAATCGTCGCCATCGCCAGGTTCACCTGAATGGCGGTACCTATGGTGTCGCGAATCGTATCGATCAACGCATTGATACGCGACAGGTGGTCAACCACATCACGGAAGTAGTCCTGCACGCCGATGCAGATATTGGGCACCCTGCCGCCATGAAGTTTGCCGGCGCCTTCCATCAACGGCGCTACCGCGTGCTTCAAAATCATCACGCGGCCTTTCAGCTCGTACAGGCGCTCGATGTTGGAACGCGCCGTGCCTTTGGTGAAGATGTCCTTTTCAATGGTTTCCAGCTCGGTCTCCATCTGATCAAGGATGGGAAAGTACCTGTCCACCACCGCATCCATCAGCGCATACAGCACAAAGCCCGAACCATTGCGCAGCAGTTCGGGTTCGCGCTCACAGCGCTCGCGCACGCCCAGAAAGCCTTTCTGGCTGCGGTTGCGGACAGACAGCACATAGTTGCTGCCGGTAAAGATATTTACCTCTCCGACATTGATATCTTTCGGGTTGGTCGATGAAGGTTCGACCAGGTGCAGCACCGAAAACAAAGACGCGCCGTACTCTTCGATCTTGGGCCGCTGATGACCATGCCGCGCGTCTTCAACCGCCAGTTCATGCAGGCCAAACTCATGCTGCATTTCTTCAAGTTCTTCGGGCGTTGCGTCCTGCAGGGCAACCCACACAAACGCATCGGGGCGGGAGATGTAGTCGCTGATCTCACTGACCGGAATATCGGCCAGTTTGGTACCGTTCTGGTACACCACGCAATTGATGAGCATCTGATTTTTTCCGCGAGTGGGTTGCCTGCGCGAATTCTGGCACACCAACCCGGCCTACCAAATCAAGCGGGCCGGAGATGACACCCTGACAGTGCCGCTGCGCACAAAGCGGCTCCATGGACCCGCTCGCGCGCAGCCCGCAATCAGCGACATCTTTCAGACGTTGGCGATAACCGCTTCTATTTCGGCAAAGGTTTGGGCGATCTCTTGCGACTGGATCTGCACGCCCAACTGACGCGCAATCTGCGACGCTGAAAAAATTCCGAGTACGGTCTGGTGGCCGCCTTGCCCCTGGCCCACCACGATGGCATGCGCCCGCCCGTCGAGTTTCAGTGTGGTCACAATATTGCCGACGCTGGCCCGCTTCACGGCCTCAATGCTCAGCGCCTGTATCTGCTCGACGGGCACCATGACATCGGCTACCCGCAAATCGCTGCGCTTTGCTTGACGCTTCTGGGCTACCAGGACCGATTTTTCCCCCAGCACATCGACGGAGGTGACCAGGCCGACGATGTCGTTTGCATTGCCGACGACAAACAGCGCCCGGACACCGCGCACCAGCATGGACTGGTTTGCGTCCTCCAGACTCGCGTCGGCTGTGATGGTGGCAGACGGCACCTGAGAAAGGTCAGTCATGACCAGCAGCGCCGCAGAATCCGGGTTCACCGCCGGCGGATTGAACGCCTCAAGCAGAAAGCAACCCTTGGGCGAAATCGGAGCCTTTGGCAGCGGCTGGTAATAATGAGTGTGGTCAGTTTCGTTCATGATGCGGGCCTTTGTTGTCGTGAGATTCAAGAAAATAGTAGCGGAATTCCGTACCGTCTGCCAAGATTAATTCCCACCAAGCTGGCCGCGTTTTTGGGTGCGCCAGTTGGCCGGAATCGAGATCGTCACCAAGGTATTTGACAAATCGGGCTTGGACCGCGGGCAAATTTCCCTGCACCGCGCCATAATCTCGTCATGCGACTACTCCACACCATGCTCCGCGTTGGCAATCTCCAGCGCTCCATCGATTTTTATACGCAAGTGCTTGGCATGAAGCTGCTGCGCACGTCTGAAAACCCGCAATACAAATACAGCCTGGCATTTGTCGGTTACGGCAACAACCCGGATCATGCCGAAATCGAGCTGACCTACAACCACGGCACTGACAGCTACGACCTGGGCACCGCCTATGGCCACATTGCGCTGGGCGTGCCGGATGCCTACGCGGCCTGCGACAAGATCAAGGCGTCTGGTGGCAATGTGACGCGTGAGGCGGGTCCGGTCATGGGCGGCTCGACGGTGATTGCCTTTGTGACCGACCCGGACGGCTACAAGATTGAGTTAATACAGCGGGCCGAAGGCGCTGGTGGCGCGGGCTTAAACGCCGGTTAAAGGGGTCGCCGCGACGCGTGCCAGACACGCTTGCGGCAGACTAATCAAGCCTTCAGACCCACCCATTACTGCAGATCCGCCTCAATGGCGATTTGTGTACACACTGCCCGGCAAAGCGTCACCACCCGGTCATTGATGATGCGGTAATAAATCTGCACGCCATCGCGCCGCTTGCCCAGCACACCGCCCTTATAAAGCGTGTTGAGGTGTTGCGACATATTGGGCTGCGTGGTGTCTATCACTTCCAGCAACTGGCTGACATTTTTTTCACCGTTGCACAGACTGCTGATGATCTTCAGCCGCATCGGTGCGGCCATGATGCGAAACACTTCGGACGCCAGCTCAAACACTTCGTCCGACTCGATCACGGGTTTTGCGACTTGCGGCGACAGGCGTTTGGCGATGGCCGCTCTCATGGCTTGATGTACGCGAATTTTTCACGCGACTGCAGCTGTCCGATCCGCACGACGCCGGATGGCGTGAATTCTGCGTCCATGGAGAAGAGTTCTTTCCCAAGCTTGCGGTTGACCAGCGTGATCTCGCAAACTTCGAAACGCACACCCCGCGCCTTCAGGGCACTGACCAGCGCGCCGTAGTCGATATTGGCGTTATTTTTGTCTTTGCCGCCTTCCATCAGCATATCGACGCCATCGGCATGCGTGACCACGACAATTTTGGTGTCGGGTGCAACGTCAAGATGATTTCGGATGTTGCGAAGGCCCTTGGTCGCCTGCGCTTCGGCGTTGTCGATGTGATAGACCACCCTGTCTTGCGCTTGCGCAGCCGCCAGAAAGAGCAATGCGCTGACAACGGTCAGAAAAGATTTCGCAACAAGCTTCAGCATGGTTTTAGCCTTTAAGGTTTTATCGTGATTCTTGAAACGTGCTTGATCGAGCCATATGCGCACTTATATTTTTGTATCAGGACACAAGAATATAAGGCTTGTTTCGCTTGTTATCTGTAAGTTTGCCTATTTTTCTGGGCGCAATCCCGTCGCCGTCCAGTCAGCGCAAATTTTTGGGCTGGCCCGTGTTGCGCTGCTGGATGTTTAGGCCGCAGTGGGGGGTATGCCAGATGCTATAAATTTAGTAGCTTCTAGCGCACGTTTTACGAGGGCTAGCAGCCTATTTTTTCTTTAATCGGGCTTTCATGGGGTGCCGCACGTTAGCCGTGCCGCTTCAGCTGCCCGGCCTGAAACGCCAGCGCCGTGATGCGCGACCAGTTGCTGTGGGCCAGCGCATCGGCCGGCGTCAGCCAGGAACCGCCTACGCACACCACGTTGGGCAGCGCCAGAAAAGCGGGCGCGTTTTCAATCGTGACGCCGCCAGTTGGACAAAAATTCACATCGCCGAAGGGCCCACCCCAGGCCTTGAGCATGGCGGGGCCGCCTGCCTGCAGGGCCGGGAAGAATTTGAGTTCGCTCAGACCGTCTTCCTGCGCAGCCATGATTTCGCTGCCCGTCGCCACGCCGGGCAACAGAGGCAAGCCTGCATCGCGGCAGGCCTGCCCCACCGCGTGGCTGTAGCCGGGGCTGACAGCGAAACGCGCACCGGCCATGGCACAGGCTTGCGCGTCGGCGGCGCTGCGCACCGTGCCTGCCCCCACCACCGCTTCGGGCACATCCCGTGCAATGGCTTCGATGCAGGCCAGCGCTTGCGGCGTGCGCAAAGTAACTTCGAGCATCCGAATGCCGCCCGCGACCAGCGCTCGCGCCAGCAGCACGGCCTGCACCGTATCGGTCAGCACAATCACGGGAATCACCGGCGCATCACGCATGACTTGCAGCGCGGTCAGCTTTTGGCCAGGGCTCACGTCGAGGAACTCCTCGGCTGCGGAATTTATAGCCAAGATAAGGCTCCTTCTTCAGCCGTCAAGGCCTGACGGCGCATGCCGGTAAACAACTCCCGACCCAAGCCGATGCGGTTGCCGGCGCGCAGTTGCGGCGGCAGGGCATCAAGCTGCCTTGCGACCCACTCGGCCTCGGGCACCAGCGCGTGCATCGTGCCGGCCACGGCGTCAACCCGAATGATGTCGCCATCACGCACCCTGGCCAGCGGGCCACCGGCTGCGGCTTCGGGCGACACGTGAATGGCGGCGGGCACCTTGCCCGACGCACCGCTCATGCGGCCGTCGGTCACCAGCGCCACCCTGAATCCCTTGCCCTGCAGCACGGCCAGCGGCGGCGTCAGCTTGTGCAGTTCGGGCATGCCGTTGGCTTGCGGGCCCTGCCAGCGCACAACGCAAATCACGTCGCGATCCAGCTCGCCTGAATTGAAGGCCGCGTGCAGTCCTTCCTGCGAATCAAACACGCGCGCCGGTGCTTCGACAATATGCCGGTCATCGGGGATCGAAGACACCTTGATCACGCTGCGGCCCAGGTTGCCTTCGAGCAGCTTGAGGCCGCCGGTCGCGTTAAACGGTTTTTCAACCGGTCGTACGATGGATTCGTCTTTGGACGCGCCAGCGTCATGCCAGGCAATCGTTGCACCTGACAGGGCTGGCTCACGGGTGAATTCGCGGATGCCGCCCGCGCGTACCGTCAGCACGTCCTCGTGCATGTAGCCGCCATCGAGCAGCTCGCGAATGATGAAGCCGGTGCCGCCCGCTGCCTGAAACTCATTCACATCAGCACTGCCGTTCGGGTACACATGCGACAGCGTGGGCACCACGTCTGACAGGTCGGAAAAATCGTTCCAGTCGATCACGATACCGGCCGAATGCGCCACCGCCACCCAGTGAATCAGGTGATTGGTAGAGCCGCCGGTAGCCAGCAGCGCGACCATCGCGTTGACGATGGCTTTCTCATCAACGATCAAACCGATGGGCGCAAACCTTTTCGACTTGATGATGCCAAGCACCGTGCGCGCCGCCTCCCGCGTCAGCTCGTCACGCAGGCCGACGCCCGGGTTGACGAACGCCGTGCCAGGCACATGCAGGCCCATGGCTTCGAGCAGCAACTGGTTGCTGTTGGCTGTGCCGTAAAAGGTGCAGGTGCCGGGGCTGTGGTAGCTCTTGATCTCGGATTCCAGAAGCTCGTCACGCCCGACCAGACCCTGCGCGGCGAGCTCACGCACGCGGGCTTTTTCCTTGTTCGGAATGCCTGACGGCATCGGCCCGGCGGGCACGAACACGGTGGGCAGATGGCCGAAATGCAACGCGCCAATCAGCAGGCCCGGCACGATCTTGTCGCACACGCCCAGCATCAATGCGGCATCGAACATGTCATGCGACAGCGACACCGCAGTCGCCATCGCAATCACGTCGCGGCTGAACAGGCTGAGTTCCATGCCTTCGGTGCCCTGCGTCACGCCGTCGCACATGGCGGGCACGCCGCCAGCCACCTGCGCCGTGGCGCCGTGTTTGCGCGCTTCGTCCTTGATCAGGTCAGGGTAGGTCTTGAACGGGGTGTGGGCCGACAGCATGTCGTTGTAGGCGGTAATGATCGCGATGTTGGGCGCTCGCTCGGTCACCACCTTGAAGCGGTCATCCAGCGGAATGCCGGCCACCGCGTGCGCCAGATTGGCACAACCCATGCGGTCGGTGCTGCGCGCGCGGCCTGCCGCCGCATGCAAATGCGCGACGTAGGCGCTGCGCGTTGGCTGGCTGCGTTCGACGATGCGGGCCGTGATGGATGCGACGGTGGGGTGAACTGCCATGGGTAATTTCCTCTGAGCCTGTAACTTTATTACCTTGGGTATGGTAACGGGTTACGAGACCGGAAGGGGCGGCGCGGTTACCGCCGGGTTACCAAACGTGCTGCGACAAGCAAGGAAAAAAACGTGTTCAGAAAGCAACGCACGCAGCATTCAGCCGCCGTAAATTGTGTGAAAAAGGTGCGCTTTCTGAGCAAAAACATCCCTCTGATTCCACCGGTTTTGCGGCGTGAATTTGCCTCACGCTAAAGTAGCGCTGTGCCAGATTCCGCCCTTCTTTCGCCACCTCTTTCGCCGCACGCTTCGCGCGACCCGGCGCAAATGCTCAAGGCCGTCATCGGCGAATGGGGTGGCACCAGCGACTTGTGGCTGTTCGCGTATGCGTCACTGATCTGGCGGCCCGAGCATGAATTCGCGGAAGAGCGTTTCGCCACGGTGTACGGCTACCACCGGGCGCTGAAGATGTGGAGCCGTATCAATCGCGGCACGCCCGAATGCCCGGGTCTGGTGTTCGGCCTGTTGTCGGGCGGCAGTTGCCGGGGCATGGTCTATCGCATTCCGCAGGCGCAGGTTGCACAGACGCTGCCGCGCCTTTGGGAACGCGAAATGCCGAACGGCGTTTATGACCCGAAATGGCTGCCGTGCCAGACCGATGGGGGAGAAGTGCGGGCACTGGCGTTTACGCTTTCAAAGCGCAGCCCCAACCACACCGGTGTGCTGAGCGAAGACACCTACCGGCAGATTTTTTCCAATTCGTGCGGGCGCTACGGCACCACGCTGGACTACGCGCAACTCACCTACGACAAGCTGCGCGGCCTGGGCATTGAAGACCACGCCTTGCGAAAACTGTTGGCGCTGGCTTCAGGCTAGCCAGCGGACTCAGCCAAGCGCCGCTTTTGAACGCTCGCTGAGCAGCGTTTCAGCCCGGTGTAGTCCTTCCAGCGTGTCGATGTCGGTCACCACGCCAGCATCGTCCACGTCGACAAACGCTATTGAATTAATAGCTGCTTGCGCACGCAATACGGTGGCTGCACCGTTATTTCCCTTTAAATCCAGTAAATCTGCGCGGCACACCGCACCGAAGCGCACCGGGTGGCCTCGCTGCCCCAGGTAGCGCGGCACGGTCACTGCGCACGGCGGCGCAAAGGCAATAGCGCGCAGCGTGTCACTGCGGATCAGTGGCAGGTCGGCCGGCAGGATCAGCCAGCCACTGGCATCGGGCGTGGCCCGGACACCGGCGGCAATCGAGTCGCCCATGCCGGCACCCGCCGACTCATGCGCGTCCGGCCGCACCACATGGTGCGCAAGACCGCTGGCGCGCACGGCGTCAAGCACATGATCGATCACGCGTTTGCCAGCCAGCAGCGCATCGAGTTTGTGTACTGTTCCGCCAGAGGCCGCAAAGCGCTCTCCGCGGCCGGCAGCCAGGACAATCACGACAGGAAATTCGGACATGAGATGTTCAAGGTTTGCTTCAAAGCTTGCTTCAAGGTTAAGGGGCTGCCAAAGGGGCAAGCGAGACAGGCACTGCCTATACTTTCAGTATGTCAGACGCCACCGCCCAACCCAAATTTCCCGTTGCCGCCAATGCCGCCATCGCCGACCTGCGCAAAAGCTATGAGCGCGCCGAGCTTGATGAATCGGCCTCGGACGCCAACCCGCTCAAGCAGTTCGACCAATGGCTGAACCAAGCGATTGCGGCCAAAGTGCCCGAACCGAACGCGATGACGCTGGCCACCGTTGGCAGCAATCTGCGCCCTTCGACTCGCGTCGTGCTGATCAAGGGCCTGGACGCACGCGGTATTGTCTGGTTCACCAATTACGACAGCCGCAAGGGCGTCGAGCTGGCCGGCAATCCGTATGCGGCGCTGCAGTTTCACTGGGTTGAGCTGGAGCGTGTGGTGCGTGTCGAGGGCATCGTTGAAAAGATCAGTGACGAAGAAAGCGACACCTACTTTCACAGCCGCCCGCTCGATTCGCGCATAGGCGCATGGGCCAGCCCGCAAAGCGAAGTCATCGCTGGCCGTGGCGTGCTGCTCGCCAATGCCGCGAAATACGGCGCCAGATTTCTGTTGAAGCCGCCACGCCCTCCGCACTGGGGCGGCTACCGGCTGATTCCCGACAACTGGCAGTTCTGGCAAGGCCGCCGCAGCCGCCTGCATGACCGCCTGCGCTACACGCTGCTGCCTGATGGCGGCTGGCTGCGCGAGCGGCTGGCGCCGTAGAGCGGCCTCGACCGGCCAAGGCCAGCCTTAGTCCTGAAAGCGCAGCGGCGCATGCCGACTGGCTGCTTCGCCCAACTCGCCCTGCAGCTTGATCGGCTGGTGAGCCACGGCGGCCAGTTGCGCCGCAGTCACTTTGTCTGGCGCAATTTCGGCCAGCGGCACCAAAACAAATGCCCGTTGCAGCATGCGCGGGTGCGGCACAGTCAGGCGCTCGGACTCGATGCGCTCATCGCCAAAAAGCAGCAAGTCAAGATCGAGCTGGCGAGGGGCGTTGCGGTAAGAGCGCTCGCGGCCGGCGTCGGTTTCGATCCGCTGCAGGTGGCTGAGCAGTTCCAGCGCGCTGAGGCCGGTCTGCACCTCTACCACAGCATTGAGGTAGTCTGCGCCGGGCGCCGGGACCTCTCGCCCGGCGTCGGTATCGAGCGGGGCGGTGAGGTAAAAACTTGACACCCCGCGCACCTGCGTCAAAGGCAGGCGATGAATCAGAGTCACCGCCTGCGTGAATGTGGCCGCCGCAGCACCAAGATTGGCACCCAGGGCAATGAAAGCGCTGGTCACCAGACCTCCCTATTTCAAATCGGGCGCAAAGGGAGATTGCGGCTGCTCTGCGGCGCCACCGCCCGCATCACCACGGCCGGCGGGCTTGCGGCGGCGACGGCGCTTGCGCGCTGGCGCGAACTCGTCCTGCCCGGCTGAAGCATCAAACAACTCTGATGGTTGCGACGAATTCGCAGAATCCGACGTCGGAGCCGACGTGTCGTGCGCGTCACGACGCCCCGAACTGTCTTGCAATGCATCAGGCCTGATTTGTGCATCGGGGCGCTTCACCCGCGTGCGGGCCTGTTGCGGGCGCTGCATCTGTTCATGGCGCACGGCCTCAATCATCGCGTGGCGTTCGTCGTCATACGCGGTGCTGAATTTTTCCCACCATTCGGCCAGCTCCAGCTCAATCTCGCCGGTCTGCGCACGCAGGCGCAAAAAGTCGAAGCCGGCGCGGAAGCGTGGTTGCTCGAGCATTGAATAGGGCGAGCTGCCGACGCGCTTTTCGAAACGCGGCTGCATCGACCAGATGTCGCGCATGTCGCCGCCCAGCTTGCCCCGGCCCGACACGTCGCCAATTTTGGCGTTGAAGGCATCGTCAATCGCGTCCTGCAGTGCGGGCATGACGTGTTCGCCGCGCGTAATGCGCCGCGCCCAGCCGTCACGTACATCGGGCCACAGCACGCACGACAGCAAAAAGCTGGGCGCTACCGGTTTGCCCTCGCCGACGCGGCGGTCGGTGTCGAGCAAGGCCAGGTTCAGGAAGGGCTCGTCAGCGGTTTCAACCACCACATCGAGCAACGGATAAATGCCGGTGCCCAGCCCCAGGAACTTGAGCTGCTCGATGCTGGCCAGCGCATGGCCGGTCTGCAGCAATTTGAGCATTTCATCGAACAGACGCGACTGCGGTACGTCAGCCAGCAAGCCTTTCATCTCGCGCAAAGGCGCCACTGTCTTGTCTTCAAACTTGAAACCCAGCGCGCTGAGCTTGGCGGCAAAGCGCACCGCGCGAATGATGCGCACCGGGTCTTCGCGGTATCGCAGCGCAGGGTTGCCGATCATGCGGATGATTTTTTTCTTCGCGTCTTTGATGCCGCTGTGATAGTCCACCACCAGCTGCGTTTCGGGGTCGTAGTACATCGCGTTGATGGTGAAGTCGCGCCGCGCGGCGTCTTCTTCCATCGGGCCCCAGACGTTGTCGCGCAGCACGCGGCCCGACGCATCGACGGCGTGTTTCATGCCGGCCAGTTCGCTTTTGCTGGTGCGCTCGTTGCCGCCCACCTGTTCGGCCAGACTCGCATCCAGGTGAGCGCGGAAGGTGGAAACTTCAATCACTTCATGCTCACGGCCCCGACCATAAATCACATGGACGATGCGAAAGCGGCGACCAATAATGAAGGCGCGGCGGAACAAGGTTTTGACCTGCTCTGGCGTGGCGTTGGTTGCCACGTCAAAGTCTTTGGGGCGCAAGCCGACCAGCAAATCACGCACCGCACCGCCGACGATGAAGGCCTCAAAGCCGCCGCGTTTGAGCGTGTGAACGACATCCATCGCGCGTTCATCAACCAGTTTGGGATCAATGCCGTGCTCGCTGGCGGCGACATCGCAGCGCTTGCCGAAAGGTGATTTTTTTACCCGTGAGGTGGAGGGTTCAGTGGCATCGGTGCTACCCGATTTGCCGAAAAGACGGTCGATAAATTTTTTGATCATGAGGTCGCGGGATTCAGGTCGGCCGCGGCTGCTTTCAAATCATCAAAAACAGCGCTTTCGGCTCCCAAGAGGGTTAGAACAAGTTAAGTATGCGCCATCCACGCGCTTGCGCCAGCGCGCGCAGGCGCTCGTCGGGGTTGGTGGCGACGGGGTGGGTGACCTTCTCCAGTAGCGGCAAGTCGTTCATCGAGTCACTGTAAAACCAGGTCTCCACACCACTCCAGTCCAGGCCGCGATCAGCCAGCCATTCCCTCACGCGCGTTACCTTGCCCTCGCGGAACGACGGCGTGCCTTTGATCTCGCCGGTCAATAAGCCCTGCGCATCGCGCTCCAGCTCGACGGCGATCAGATTTTTCACACCAAAGGCATCGGCTATTGGCCGTGTCACGAATTCATTGGTGGCCGTGACGATCACCACTTCCGCGCTCTCATCTGCATGCTGCCGCACCAGCTCAAGCGCCTGCTTTTTGATGCCTTTTTGCACTACAGCCCGCATAAAACGCGCGTGCGCAGCTATTGAATTCGTAGCGCCTTGTTCGCGAATTGCCAGTGTGGCGAAACGCACGTATTCATGCAGATCAAGCGTTCCGGCCTTGTACTGCTCAAAAAACCCGGCGTTCAGGCGCCGGAACTCAACGCCGTCGCGCCAGCCGAGGGTGATAGTGAACTCATTCCACTCGTAGTCCGAATCGAAAGGAACCAGCGTGTGGTCCAGGTCGAAAAAAGCAATCTTCTTTAAATTCATTGGTCGTCCAGCATCGACTTGATCAGCGGTATGGTGATGGTGCGCTGGGTTTGCAGCGCGTAGGCGTCGAGCTGGTCGAGCAGCTGCATCAGGCTGCCCAGGTCACGCGAAAAGCGGCTCAGGATGAAATCCATCGCTTCGTCGCTCAGAACCACGCCGCGCGATTCGGCTTCTTTGCGCAGCACGGCACGGCGTTCCAGCTCGGTCAGGGCCTGCAAAGCGAACACATGGCCCCAGCCGAGGCGGGAGCGCAAGTCATCGCGCAACCGAAGATCGGCGGGCGGTACGTTGCCGGCAGCCAGCACCCAGCGCGGCCGGCCATCGGGCGCGTTTAGCGCATTGACGAACCAGCTGAACGCGGCCTGCTGCTGCACGGCGGTGTACAAGTGGCAGTCGTCCAGCAGCAGCACCGCCCAGCGCTCGTCGAAGTCGGGCGGCTCCATCATCGACGCATCCATCCATCCGCTGGCTGCGCCCTGCTCGCGCAAGACTTCCCTGACGGCCTGGAGCAGGTGGGTCTTGCCGCTGGCAGCTTCTCCCCACAGATAGGTGGGCACCGGCGAACGTAGCGCATTGCCCGCCCACAACACCAAGTGCTTGAATACCGCTTCATTTGGGCCACAGAAAAAATTGGAGAACGACGGGCTGGAGACCAGGCCGATATCGAGCGCGATCTGCTTCATGGCCGGGCGTTCGGGCATCGTCATCAACTGGTGTAGAGCTTGCTGAGCATGTAGCCGGCCTTGATGCGGCGTATGGCCACCACCAGCACTGCGCTGGTGGGCAAGGCGATCAGCACGCCGAGAAAACCGAACAGTTGCCCAAAAGCCAGCAGAGCGAAGATGGCCGCCAGCGGATGCAGACCGATGCGCTCGCCGACCAGGCGCGGGGTAAGAAAAAAGCTCTCGAAGAGTTGACCGAAACCATACACGCCGGCAACCACGAGCACGCCGAACCAGCCACCAAATTGCAGCAGCCCAGCCAGCAAGGCCAGCAGCATGCCAAGACCAAAGCCGAGATAGGGAATGAAAAACGCCAGCCCGGTGAACACCCCGACGGGTACGGCCAGGTCAAAGCCGAAAACGGTTAGCGCCACGCTGAAATACACCGCCAGCGTTCCCATCACCAGCAACTGCCCGCGAAGATACTGGCCCAGCACTTCGTCGGACTCGTCAATGAAACTGTCGAACGAGTCACGCATCTTGGGCGGCACCAGCTCGACGATGCGGGCGACAAACGAGTCCCAGTCTTTGAGCAAAAAAAACAGCGCGACTGGAATCAGGATCAGGTTGCCGACGACGGCCAGCGCCACACTGCCACCCAGCCTGACTGACGACAGCACCGAGCCGAAAGCTTCCTCAAAATTGGCGCTCAGGTACTTGACCACAAATGCCTTGACACTGGCTGCGTCTAGCGACACCCTGATGCCGAACTTGGCCAGCCACGGGACCAACGAATTGTTCAGGCGCTCGGCCAGCAGCGGCAACTGCTCGCGCAGCAGCGGAATCTCCTTGGCAAAGATCGGCACGATCAGCAGCAGAATCGACACCAGCGCCAAAATGAAAACGACTTCGACAATCAACACGGCCAGCAGCCGCGGCATTTTTCCGCGTCCAGCGGCGTCCAGCCGGTTGACCACGGGCGTGAGCACATAGGCCAGCACGGCGGCGATGACGAAGGGTGTGAGGACGGGGCCCAGAAACCACAGCGTGAGCACCGCCAGCGCGGCAATCAGAAACCAGGCTGCGGTACGCTTTTGCGTCGATGTAAATTGCATAAAGCCTTGAAGCAATGAGGTGGGCCGAGTGCTATTGATCTGGCCGTTGACAGGTTAAATTTTTTGCCGTTCGCCCTGAGGTATCGAAGGGTCTTGTTGCAGGCTCGCCCTTCGATACCTCAGGGTGAACGGTTCAAACTTTATCGAGCCCGATCAACAAGCCCCGCCCCTTTAGAATCACAGGCTCTGATTCTATCGGGCAGCCCCGGC
>JANPFZ010000079.1:0-1718 GCA_031423655.1 Polaromonas sp. | reverse complement strand
ATGGTCATGCCAGGCGACAACGTGAGCATCACGGTCAAGCTGATCAACCCGATTGCGATGGAAGAAGGCCTGCGTTTCGCCATCCGTGAAGGCGGCCGGACGGTGGGCGCTGGGGTTGTGGCCAAGATCATTGCGTAATTCTGATAAACACTGAAGGAATTGCCATGGCCACCAAGCAAAAAATCCGTATTCGCCTCAAAGCGTTTGACTACAAATTGATTGACCAGTCAGCCGCCGAGATCGTTGACACAGCCAAGCGCACCGGCGCGATTGTCAAGGGCCCGGTGCCTTTGCCAACCCGCATGAAGCGTTTTGACATTCTGCGTTCACCGCACGTCAACAAGACGAGTCGTGACCAGCTCGAAATCCGCACGCATCAGCGCCTGATGGACATCGTTGACCCAACAGATAAAACGGTTGACGCGTTGATGAAACTCGATCTGCCCGCTGGTGTGGACGTGGAAATCAAGCTGCAATAGAGCAGAAATGGGCTTTGGCAACAGCTGGAAGCCCGCAAACGCACCAGTTTTAGCGCAGGTTGTCATTGTTGGCAGCCTGCGCTATACTCTTGGGCTGACCTCGAAAGTGCATGGCACAGTGAGCGCAGTTTTATTAACAGTCTTTCACAAAAAAACGCCTGCAGCCAATTGAAGTTGCGGCGGTGAAAGTAACGAAAGAAAAATCATGAGTCTGAGCAACTCCCTCGGGTTGCTGGGTCGCAAGGTGGGCATGATGCGTCTGTTCACTGATGATGGGGATACCGTTCCTGTCACAGTGGTCGATGTGTCTAACAACCGTGTGACCCAGGTTAAAACCGATGCAACCGACGGCTACTGCGCCCTTCAAGTGGCATTTGGTTCGCGCAAAGCATCGCGCGTCACCAAGCCGGCCGCAGGCCACCTTGCGAAAGCAGGCGTTGAAGCCGGTGAAATCCTGAAAGAATTCCGCGTGACGGCTGACGTCGCAGGCAAATATGCTGCTGGTGCTGTCGTGCCCGCTGCTGACGTGTTTGCAGTCGGCCAGATGGTGGACGTGCAGGGTACTTCCATCGGTAAAGGCTTTGCCGGCACCATCAAGCGTCACAAGATGAGCTCGCAGCGCGCGTCTCACGGTAACAGCCGTTCACACAACGTGCCCGGCTCCATCGGTATGGCGCAGGATCCTGGTCGTGTGTTTCCGGGTAAGCGCATGACGGGTCACCTCGGTGATGTCACCAAAACTACGCAAAACCTGAACATTGTTCGCATTGACGAAGCCCGTCAGCTGCTGATGATTCGCGGCGCTGTGCCTGGTTCCAAAGGCGGTTTTGTCACGGTTCGTGCCGCGATCAAGGCCAAGCCTGTTGCAGCCAATACGGCAGAAAAAGGAGCGAACTGATGCAAGTTGAACTCCTGAACGACCAGGGTCTGTCATCGTCCAAAGTCGACGTGCCAGATACCGTGTTTGGTCGCGAATACAACGAAAGCCTGATTCACCAGGTGGTCGTGGCCTTCCAGGCCAACGCACGCCAAGGTACTCGGGCGCAAAAAGACCGTGAGCAGGTGCGTCACTCGACCAAGAAACCTTTTAAACAAAAAGGTACTGGCCGCGCACGAGCAGGTATGACTTCCTCCCCGCTTTGGCGCGGCGGCGGTCGTATTTTCCCGAACATGCCTGACGAGAACTTCACGCAGAAGATCAACAAGAAGATGTATCGCGCGGGCATGGCGTCGATCCTT
>JANPFZ010000078.1:0-7284 GCA_031423655.1 Polaromonas sp. | reverse complement strand
GGTCCTCGGACGAGTAGCCAGCGAAGTTGCTCTCCGTTTGCGCGGCAAACACAAGGCCATTTATACGCCTCACGTCGACACCGGTGACTTCATCGTCATCATCAACGCAGCCCAGCTGCGCGTGACCGGTGCCAAATCGACTGACAAGATTTACTACCGTCATTCCGGGTATCCCGGCGGCATCAGTGCCACCAATTTCCGCGACATGCAGTCCAAGTTTCCCGGCCGCGCCCTGGAAAAAGCCGTCAAGGGCATGCTGCCCAAAGGCCCGCTCGGCTACGCGATGATCAAAAAACTCAAGGTCTATGGTGGTGCCGAGCATCCCCATACTGCCCAACAGCCCAAAGTGCTCGACATTCCGGGCATCTCGACTAACGCACAACGGGAGGCAGCCAAATGATTGGTGACTGGAACAATGGCACAGGTCGCCGCAAATCAAGCGTCGCCCGCGTGTTTCTGAAAAAGGGTACCGGCAAGATCACGGTCAACGACAAGGACATCCAGGTGTTTTTTGGCCGTCAGACCTCCATCATGATCTGCCGCCAGCCGCTGTTTTTGACCAACCATGTCGAAACATTTGACATTATGGTCAACGTCCATGGTGGCGGTGAGTCGGGCCAGGCCGGGGCAGTGCGCCACGGCATCACCCGCGCGCTGATCGACTATGACGAAACGCTGAAACCCGCGCTAAGCCAGGCCGGTTTTGTTACACGTGACGCCCGCGAAGTCGAGCGTAAAAAGGTCGGTTTCCGTTCAGCGCGCCGTCGCAAACAGTTCAGCAAGCGTTAATTTGCACACTACTGCAAGCAATTCGTGGGTTGCGGCAATGTCAAAGCCGCCTGGTTACCAGGCGGCTTTGCTATTTGGAAGGTGTTTTTTGAATTTCTGCTAAAAGATCAAAATAAGTTTTACAAATGTGAGCGTTCAGTAACAGTGTATGGCACGAAGATTGCTTCCTGGCAGGAATGAGCGCAACATCCACCTTTGGTTTCCAGATTGAGTCTTCTTTTCGGGTGCCTCACGGCGCAACATACCCGGTTCGATCCCGCTCGGCCCCACCCATACCCGCCACCAGTTTTCCAGCGTTCCTCTTGAAATTCCGTCTCTTCCGCCGTCGCCTCACCATCAGCTCCCCACGCATGTCCGTTCGCAGTGCCATGCCGTGGCCGTTGCGATGGTTCGGTCTGGCGCTTGTGTTCGGCTTTTCTGCGGCCGTTGCGCTATGGGCTTTCGAGGTCGGCAAAGACATCGCCGGGCTGGATAAAACGTCGAGGGAAGAGCTGTCTCAACTGCGTCAGGAAGTGGCCAGCCTGCGTAAAGAACGTGACAAGGCCCAGTCGATCTCCAATACCTCAGGCGGAATCCTCATCGCAGAAAAAGCCATTCAGGACAAGTTGGCCAGCCAGATCAAACAGCTTCAATCCGACAACCGCAGCCTGCGTGACGATCTCGGGTTCTTTGAAAAACTGTTGCCTGCCAGCGCCAATGAAACGGCGTCTATTCGCGGACTTCAGGCGGAAGTCGTGTCTGAAACGCAATTGCGATGGCAGGTGTTGGTAATCCAGCCCGTCAAGGACGCGCCCACCTTCAATGGCAAGCTTGAACTGACGATTACGGGCACGCAAGCCGGCAAGGCGTGGGTCATGAGCCTGCCTGGTGGCGCGCAGGCGCTTCAATTCAGGCAGTCGCGCCGCGTTGAAGGCATGCTGGAATTGCCGCCATTAACCATGGTAAAAGCTGTGACAGCCAAAATCTTCGAAGGTAATTCCGTTCGAGCAGTGCAAACCTTCAAGTTGTAATTCTGGTTAAAAATCCGGCCCAAAACCTGTCACGGCACCAAGGCGGCAGACAGACATCGCGTCAAGGAAATTCCCAATGTTTGGCAAGAAAAAGCAACCGCCCATCAAAAGCCTGATCGCGCAGGGCACGTGCATTGAAGGCGACCTGAAATTTACCGATGGCCTGCGCATCGACGGCGCCGTGATTGGAAGCATCCGGGCTGAAGATGGCTCGGACAGCATTCTCGTCGTCAGTGAGTCCGCCACAGTCACCGGTTCGATTTATGCCGATCACGTGATCATCAATGGGCGCGTGGTGGGTCCGGTTCATGCGTCTGAACTGCTGGAGTTGCAACCCAAAGCAAAAATTGATGGTGACGTGTCCTACAAGGCGCTTGAAATGCACCAGGGAGCAGCCATCTTTGGTCAGCTGCGACCAACCACGCATCAGGAACTGGAAGAAAAGCCGGTTTTGAAGCTAGCGACTAGCAAAGTCTAGACTTTCAGAGCATTTTTTACGATAGTGGTTACCTACGAAAAAGTTAAAAATTTGGGTCCGCTCCTAACACGCACGAATGCAATGGTTGATTGTTCTGCTGTAGTATTGAAGTCTGTAAGTTGAATCCCGGAGATATCACCATGAGCGCAGTTGCCGAAACCATTCCGACCGAAATGCCCGCCCCGTTTGTCTTCACCGACAGCGCCGCCGCCAAAGTCGCTGACCTGATTGCCGAAGAAGGTAATCCGGATCTTAAGCTGCGCGTCTTCGTTCAAGGAGGCGGTTGCTCCGGCTTCTCCTATGGCTTTACTTTTGATGAGATTACCAACGAAGACGACACCACCATGAATAAAAATGGCGTGTCCTTGCTGATTGACGCGATGAGCTACCAGTATCTGGTGGGCGCAGAGATTGACTACAAGGACGATCTTGAAGGTGCCCAGTTCGTGATCAAAAATCCAAACGCCACCAGCACCTGCGGATGCGGTTCCAGCTTTTCAGCCTGAGACTTCTCGCGCATTGAAAAAGCCGCCTCAATGGGCGGCTTTTTTGCGCGCTGTTTGATTTCACGTCGCTCACCCGCCGGCGAGCTTGATCAAGCCGGGTAGACGGCGCCCAGCACGCGCGGCCCAGCTGCGCCTGTGACGCTGACGAGGTTGCCGGGTTGCCGGCTGACTGCCTGGCGAGCCAGCCAGGCGAAGGCCGCTGCCTCGACCTGCAAGGGCGGCAGGCCATCCGCGTCCGAAGCCCCTACCTGCATCGATGGCAAGCCGGTTTGCAAGCGTTCCATCAGGTGCGTGTTGAAAGCACCGCCGCCGCAGACCACCAGTTCAGTGCTATCTTTACCATAGCTGCTTATGCAAGATATACAAGCGCTGGCAGTCAATTCGGTTAATGTGTTCTGAATATCTTGCGGGCGTTCTGCGCTGAAAGGGAGCAGCTTTGTGGCCAGCCACGTCAGGCTGAAGAGGTCACGGCCCGTGCTTTTAGGCGGTGGGGCAGCAAAGTAGGGCTCTTCCAGCAGGCTGGCAAGTAGCGCGGGCAGCAGTTTCCCGCTTGCCGCCCAGGCGCCGCCTGCGTCGTACGGTTGACCGGTATGCCGCTGGCACCAGGCATCCAGCAGTGCGTTGCCGGGGCCGCAGTCAAACCCCAGAATGTCACCTTTGCCACCTGCCGGCAATACGCTGAGGTTGGCGATGCCGCCCAGATTCAGCACGGTCACGGCCCTGTCGATGCGGCCAAAAACGCTTTGGTGAAAGGCGGGCACCAGTGGCGCGCCCTGGCCGCCGGCCGCGACATCGCGGCCGCGAAAATCTGCCACAACCGCAATGCCTGTCAGCTCTGCCAGCAGTGACGGATTGTTGAGCTGAATCGTGTAACCCGCCTCGCTGGCCTCAGTGCCCGTACGCTGCGGCAGATGCCTGACGGTCTGTCCATGCGCGCCTATGGCTTCAATTTGCGCAGCTGAGATGCCTTGGTCGGCCGACAGTTCAAGCAGCTGGTACACAACACGGGCGTAGACCGCGGCCAGTTGGTTGCCAGCCCGGGCGGCGCGGTGCAGCTCATTGTCGGTTGGTGTGTTCAGTGCGAGGAGTTCTGCCCGGAAGCTGTCATCAAACGATTCTGTAGCAGCGACCACGACCCGCATGCTGCCGCGTGAAAAATCAACCAGCGCGCCGTCCGCACCATCGAGGGACGTGCCCGACATCAGGCCAATGAAATAGTCACGCATGGCCTGATTTTGCCGCAGCGGAGTGTCGCTGTTGGAAAGTTGCAAAGGTCAAGGCGAGAGCGTGGAGGCCCCGGCTGCCGCGTTGGGCCGTCCCAAGCAAGGCCAGCCCCCCTCGGGGGAAGAGAGCGACACGAAGTGCGCGAACGTGGGGGCCAAATTACTCGGCGCGGGTCTGCGTGATGGTTGCAGCCGCCTGCAGCTGGCTTTTTATACCGGCAGCCAGTTGCCGGAAGTGCGCCTGTGCGGCGGCGGAAACCGGAACGGTATCGCTCTGCTGGGCCATGGCCATCGGGTCTTGGTGAACGCCCGCGACGCGGAACTCCAGGTGCAGGTGCGGACCCGTAGCCCAGCCGGTAGAGCCGACCAGACCAATGGTGTCGCTCTGCGACACGCTCTGGCCGACGCGCACATTGATTTTGCTCAAGTGTGCGTAGACCGTTTCATGGTTGTTGCGGTGCTTGATGAACACCACATTGCCATAGCCGTTTTGTACGCCTGCAAAGGTGACCACGCCGTCGCCGACGCTGCGAGCGGGGGTGCCCGTGGGGGCCGCAAAATCGGTACCGAGATGGGCGCGCCATTTTTGTAATACCGGATGCATGCGCATCGAAAAACCGCTGGTGACGCGAGAAAATTCAAGCGGTGATGTCAGGTACGCGCGGCGCAGGCTCTTGCCGTCCAGCCCGTAGTATGCCCCCTTCAATGGTGCGCCCGAGGCGTCTTTACCCGGTGGCTGGAACCACATCGCCTGGTGGGTTTTGCCCGCGTTGACAAATTCGGCTGACAGCACGCGGCCTGGACGCAGCGGCTCGCCATCAGCCTCGAGCGTTTCGTAAACCAGATTGAAGCGGTCGCCCTTGCGCAGCGCGGTGCGGAAGTCGATTTCGCTGGAGAAAATTTCAGCCAGCTGCGTCGCCACGCTGTCAGGGATATGGGCGTCGTCAGTGGCTGCAAAAAGTGAGCTCTGAATGGTGCCGCTGGCCAGCCGGGCCGAGCTGCTGTAGGGCGCATTTTCAATTCGGGCCGCAAAGCCGGCGTCGTTGCGCTCGATCACAAGACGCTTGAAAACCGCTGCGTCTTCGGTGGGCCAGCGCATGCTGAGCTTGATCAGCTGCTGGCTGTCGCTGGCCTCAGCCGTTATGGCTTTGCCGGGGCGCCCGGCCAGAATCAGTTGCGCGCTGGCGTCGCGGCGCAAAAATGCCGCAGCGGCCGGGTCGTTGATGTTCAGGCGTTTGAGCAGGGCGTCGGCCGTGTCTGTGCTGCGGGTGATTTCGGTGCGAAAGAGATTGAAGCGAAAGTCGGCGAGCGAGTCGGTCTGTGCCCGGGTGGCAAGCGGCTCGACAGATTCGAGCACCTGGCGAACTGGCAGGTCGGCTGCGTCAGGCGCCAGCGGAGCCACGCCGAAGGCGGTAACACCCGTTCCAAGCAGTAAAACCGCCAAGCTTGCGGTAACCCGTTTGGGGTGATGCCGAAGTTTGTCTGCAACGGAGTACATGAGTCGGGAGTAAGTAGGCAGGCGCAAAGCAAAATTCCCTGTTGCTTGTATCGTGCGGCCAATGGCAGGTTGGCGCGCCGGATTGGGATATAAGGACATCGACGAACGAGCTGCCATACCGGTTATTGGCGGTTCGGGGCTTGAGCGTCGTCGGACTTCAATTCGGTATTCAAGCTTCAGCAATTTGTGGGCCACTTAAAATGCCCGGCTGTCGCAAGAAAACGCGAATTATATCTGCAGCACTCCCAAGCGATTTTTGAAAAACCCTTATGAATCAAGAACTTGTAACAAAATTTGAGATGTCTGATAGCGTAGGGAATGCACTCGCCGTGACGCTGCGCGGCTGCGAAGAACTGATTCCTGAAAACGAATGGGTTCAAAAACTGACCAAATCCGAAGCGAGTGGCGTTCCTTTGCGTATCAAACTCGGACTGGACCCGACCGCGCCTGACATTCATGTCGGGCACACCGTCGTTCTTAACAAAATGCGACAGTTGCAAAATTTGGGTCACAAGGTGATTTTTTTGATCGGCGACTTCACCACGATGATCGGCGACCCGTCTGGCCGAAACACGACCCGCCCGCCTTTGAGCCGTGAGCAGATCGAAGCCAATGCCCAGACTTACTACAAGCAGGCCAGTCTGGTGCTTGATCCGGAGAAAACCGAGATTCGCTACAACAGTGAGTGGAGCGACCCGCTGGGCGCGCGCGGCCTGATCCAACTGGCCTCGCGTTACAACGTCGCCCGCATGATGGAGCGCAATGATTTCCACGACCGCTTCAAGGCCGGCCAGTCGATCAGCGTACATGAGTTTTTGTACCCGCTGATGCAGGGTTACGACTCAGTTGCGCTCAGAAGCGATTTGGAGCTGGGCGGCACTGACCAGAAATTCAACCTGCTGATGGGCCGCCACCTGCAGGTCGAATACGGCCAGGAGCCGCAGTGCGTTTTGACCATGCCCCTGCTGCAAGGGCTCGATGGCATCGAGAAAATGTCCAAGAGCAAGAACAACTACATCGGCATTTCCGAAGACGCCAACAGCATGTTTGCCAAGGTGCTCAGTATTTCCGACGTGTTGATGTGGAAGTGGTACACGCTGCTGTCGTTCAAAAGTGAAGCCAATATTGCCGCGCTGAAAGCCGAAGTCGGGGCGGGCCGCAACCCCAAGGATGCGAAAGTGGCGCTGGCCAAGGAAATCACCGCGCGCTTTCACTCGGCCGCCGCAGCAGACGCGGCCGAGCAGGACTTCATCAAGCGCAGCAAGGGTGGCGTGCCCGATCAAATCGCCGAAGTACATTTGTCAGGCGCGCCGCTGGGCATTGGCGCCTTGCTAAAGGCCGCTGGTCTGGCGTCCTCGGGCGGCGACGCTGCGCGCTTGATCGAAGGTGGGGGCGTGCGCGTCGATTCCAGCGTAGTCAGCGACAAGGGCTTGAAGCTGGCTGTGGGAACGTATGTTGTGCAAGTGGGCAAGCGGAAATTTGCCCGGGTGACGCTCAGCTGAGCCGGCCCAGAGCCTCAAGCCCAGTGCCAGAGCGCCTAATGTCAGGGCAGCGTTTCACAGTCTGGCTGACAATGCAGCGATGAAGTTGCCCAGTCCACAATCCCTGACACCGCAGCGCTTGCTGATGGCCTCGGTGGTGGTCGCGGTCATCACCATCGGCTTGAAGACCAGCGCCTGGTACATCACCGATTCGGTCGCTTTGTTGTCTGATGCGATGGAGTCGTTTGTCAATTTGGCCAGTGCCATGTTCGGGCTCGCGATGGTCACGATTGCCAGGC
>JANPFZ010000077.1:0-5448 GCA_031423655.1 Polaromonas sp. | reverse complement strand
GCGGCGCAGGCGCTGCAGCGTTTTGCCGAAAACTGGCGTCTGCCGGTGGGCAATGCTTTTCGTTTTCAGGACACGTTTGATAATTTTCATCCGCTCTATGCGGGTGATGTCGGCATCGGGCTGAATCCCAAGCTGGCTGCGCGCGTCAAGGCCAGTGATCTGATCATCGCCATCGGCCCACGACTGGGCGAGATGACCACCGGCAATTACACGCTGATTGAAGCGCCCCGACCGAAACAAAAACTCGTTCATATCCACGCCAGCGCCGAGGAATTGAACCGCGTCTACCAGGCTGATCTGGCGATCAACGCCACCATGAACGCGGCAGCGCGTTCGTTCGAGGTGCTGACGGCGCCGGTGTCGGTGCCATGGGAGGCCTGGACCGCATCAGCCAATGAAGATTACATCGCCAACCTGCAGCCGCAAAAACTGCCCGGCGACATTGACATGCCCACCATCATCGGCCTGCTGCAAAAGCATTTGCCCGATGACGCGGTGCTGACCAACGGCGCCGGCAATTTCGCCAGCTGGATGCACAGGTTTTACAAACACCACGGACTGGTCAAGGGCCACAAAACCCAAATCGCACCGACCGTAGGCGCGATGGGCGCTGGTGTACCGGCTGGCATCGCCGCCAACATCGTCACCGGTCGCACAGCGTTCACCATCGCTGGCGATGGGGATTTTCTGATGAACGGGCAGGAGCTGGCCACAGCCGTTCAGCACGGCGCCAAAAGCATCATCTTGCTGCTGAACAACGGCATGTACGGCACGATTCGCATGCACCAGGAACGGGAATATCCCAAGCATGAAAGCGGCTCGCGGCTGCAGAACCCTGACTTCGCTGCGCTGGCTCGCGCCTACGGTTACGCCGGTGTCCGCATCACGCGCACCGAAGAATTTGAAGCACAGCTTTTGGCGGCATTGGCTCGCGGTCAGGGCACGCTGATTGAGGTGATGCTGGACCCGGAAGTCATCACGACGCGCGCTACGCTGTCGTCCATCACGCAATCGGCGTTGAACAAGTCGCTATAAAAGGTATAGCTATTTGCGCAGGTAATACTTGGGCCGGAAGCACTTTTTACTGTAAAAGCAGAAAGAGGAACAAGGTTTGGGCGAAAAAAAAGCCGGTGTGAACCGGCCTTTTTGATATCGGAAAAAACCGATTACTTGACGTGCTTGCCGATCAGCCCAGCCATCTCGAACATCGACACTTGCGCCTTGCCGAAAACGGCACGCAGTTTTTCGTCGGCGTTGATCATGCGCTTGTTGACTTTGTCCTGCAGGTCTTTGGATTTGATGTAAACCCACAGCTTGCTGACAATCTCGGTGCGCGGCAGGGGCTTGTCGCCAACGACAGCAGCCAGAGCCGGGCTCAAGGTCAACGCCTTCATGAACGCAGCGTTGGGCGTGCGCTTTTTGGCTGGAACCTTTTTTGCGGCAGTCTTCTTTGCAGGAGCCGCCGTCTTCGCCGGAGCTGCCTTTTTCGCTGCTACCTTTTTTGCAGGTGCTGCTTTTTTAGCCGCTACCTTTTTCGCAGGAGCTGCTTTCTTCGCAGCTACTTTTTTTGCCGGAGCAGCCTTTTTTGCAGGCGCTTTTTTAGCCGGTGCTTTTTTCGCAGTTGCCATGATTATTTTCCTTCTAGAAGTTTGATAAATCACCACCGGGATAACTACTTCCCCGCAGCAAGGGCGATGCTACTGGAAATAAACGTCGCTTCATAGGGGAAATCGCCTTTATTTGACCTGTGATGTGGTGAATCCCCCTCTGAAAATCCAAATAAACCGGTCCAGCGCGGTGATGTCGCTCCCGCGCGTATCGCCAGCATCTTCACCGTGGATGAAAAATCTCAAAAAAGATAGCACGCTTCATGCAGTCGACATCACAGACAACACCGCAAAACGGCGGCCGAGCCAAGTTTTTCCTAGCGCGAGTCACGGGCACTTGTCAGGCCGGGCAGCGCAGGCCGGAGAGGTTTTGGCTCCGCCGGCTGGCTACGGCGCTTGCAATCAATGCGGGCACTACCTACACTGGCCCAGCAGCATGGATCGATGTGAATGCCTTGCGCAGACCCGGCCGCGCAATTGCGCGCAGCGATGAGCTGACATGTAGCGTCATTGATCTGAGAGCAATGTATGCGACTGTCCTGAGAAAGTGCTGATGAAAAGCGACAACTTCACAGCGTCCGATTCCTTGCCAGTCGACGCTTCAGCGACATCCCAGCTGGCCCGCATGGGACGTGTGCAGCGGTTTGCACCGCACACCATTGTGTTGATTGAAGGGGACTTTTCGGACGGCGTTTTCGTCATTCTTCAAGGGCGCGTCAAGGCCTTTGTGTCCGAACCCGATGGCGGCGAAATCGTTCTTTCTGTGTTGGGTCCGGGCGAGTGCTTCGGCGAAATGACGCTCGATGGCGGTCCGCGCATAGCGTCGGTGATCACGCTCGAAAACGTCAGCTGTTCGGTGATCTCGCGCGCTGCGCTGCGCGCCGCCATCGCTGGCGATTCAAAGTGCGCGCTGTGGATGATCGAGCTGCTGATTGCGCGCACCCGCCTTGCCACCAAGCTGATCAAGGACCTGGCCCTGCACGATGTTTATGTGCGCGTCACGCACTTGCTGCAAAGCCTGGCGCATGAGTCTTCTGGTACGTCTGTCGTGTCCGAACGCCTGTCGCAGCAGGAGATCGCCAATCGGGTTGGCGCTTCGCGCGATATGGTGAGCCGCGTGATCAAAGAGCTGATAGCTGGCGGCTACATCGCGATGGAACACAAAGCCATCACGCTGATCAAGAAGTTTCCCCTGCGCTGGTAGCTCGGGCGGCCGGTTTTGCCGAATATTCGGCATTTTGAATGCGGAATTGTCCATAACGCGTGGGCCTTGTCAGAACCTAAAGTCTCTCCACACGCCAGTCCGCCCGGTTGTTGCATTGAAGGCGTGCCCACTCAAGGAGAGCACCATGCACACTGTTCGCACCCGGCGTTTATTGAGAGAGATCTGTGGACCTGACACTGGCTCGATGACCAGTATGGACCGAGAGACCGTCATGCCGATTTCGCTGGCTATAGGAGTCGCTATCGTCGTGATACTCGCGGGCTGCCAGCAGTTCGCTGGCAAGGCGACCGCGGCGGCTGTGAGCCAGCCTGGGGCAGTTGCTCCTGTCGTCGCCGATGTCTATGACAGTAGCTGGATCTCGCAGGCACATGCCAAGGCTGCAAAGACCGGCAACAACGATTCAGCGCCAGAGAGCTATTAGGCAAGGAAAGGCGTTGCCCGAGGTCCCTGACTGCAAAAAAACAGTTCCAACCGTCCTGATCGGCAAGTCACCGCAATCGCAAGAGTTATGCAGAGAGTCGCTGGCCAGGCTATCTGTGGCGAACCAGGCGTATTTGAAGAAGTTCGATCTGCCGGCCAATTCGGTCCGGTGAAAACCTGAGGGAGGAAATCATGAGCAAAAATCGGGTGAATCGGGCCGCGCGAGTCATGGGGCTAGCGCTGCGTACGGCGGTGGCCGGCGTTGCAATATTGACGACGGCCGCCTGTGTGGAGACGATGCCCTTGATCGGCGGCGGCTCCAAGCCGGCGGTGAGCGGTGCCGCTGGCGGTGAAACCACAGCCAACGCGGCCAGCACGCTTGAGCGCTGCGACAAGTCGCTCGGCACCCTGGGCGTGGTTGAAGACCAGAATGCAGGCTGGTACCAGACGCTGCGCAGCCACAAGCTCGGCTCGACGGTGCCGGTGCTGCGCATGATGATTCAGCAAAGCAACTGCTTTGTCGTGGTCGAGCGTGGCGGCGCGATGCAGAACATGGTCAGGGAGCGCAACCTGGAGAAATCGGGCGAGATGCGCGATGGCAGCAACTTCGGTGCCGGGCAGATGGTGGCGGCCGACTTCACGATGAAGCCGGAGATCACCTTCAGCCAGAACACCGGCGGCATGGGCGCCGGACTCGCAGGCTTGGGCCGCGGCCTTGGCCTCAGCATGGTGGGTGCCGTGGCCGGCAACCTGAAAACCAACGAGGCCTCAACGACGCTGATCATGATCGACAACCGCTCGGGCGTTCAATTGGCCGCTGCAGAGGGCAGCGCCAGGAACACCGACTTCAGGGCCTTTGGCAGCGCCTTTGGCTGGGCCGGCGGCGGCGGTGCGGGCGGCTACAGCAGCACGCCAGAGGGCAAGATCATCATCGCCGCGTTTGCCGACAGCTACAACCAGCTCGTCACTGCGGTGCGCAGCTACAAGGCGCAGACCGTCAGGGGTGGCCTGGGCACCGGCGGCACGCTGGGCGTGCAGGGCGGCTCGACGCCGGCTTCGAGAGCAGTCGATGCGGCGGCTCAGCCGGTCAAGAAGAAGTAGTGAATCGAGGGAAGGTCTGTCGCCACGCCTTGCGGGTTGCTCAAACTTCCGACCCCTGCCATCGTCCCTTGCTCACATTGCAAATTTAGCGCGACGGGACCGGTTGCGGTCAGTCATGGCGGCAGACGCCGTTTGAGCTGCGGGCCGTTGACAGGCAGCCGACCCAATAGCAGCTTTGCGGGCACCTACGCGAGCAGCCGCGCGGGCGATTCGGGTGGAACGCGGAACGCCGCAGTGGATGTGGCGGGCGCCATTTCGGACACGGCAACCGGACCATTTGCCGGGACTGGTAGCGTCGCTTTTGGCGGTGTATCGACCGTCCCGCTAACAGGTTCAGGCACCTCGCAAGGATTCGCCGTCACCTTCAGCGGCAAATTCACCCGCGTGGGCGGCTGACCTGGCGTGTCGGCCGCTGGCATCTGGAGTTCTAGTTCGGGCCAGACGCTATTGAATCAATAGCTGCTTGCGCCAGTTCCGTATGGGCGAACGGCCATTTTTGTTCTTGATTTGACGCTAAACTGGTTTTCAAGCGCAGGGAAACGTCCGCATTCCCATGTACGCCCGCCGAAAGGAAAACAGTCATGATCTGCGTCGTATTCGAAGTCTGGCCCGATCCAGCGCATCGCGAGGGCTACCTGAACTGGGCGGCCGAGCTCAAAACCGAACTGCTGAAGATGGACGGCTTTATTTCCATCGAGCGCTTCCAGAGCCTGACCGATCCCGACAAGCTGCTGTCGCTGCAGTTCTGGCGCGACGACAGCTGCCTGACCGCCTGGCGCAACCTGGAGGCGCACCGCGCGGCGCAGAGCGCGGGCCGCAGCACGATGTTCAAGGATTACCGACTGCGGATCGCCGAGGTCACGCGGGACTACGGGCTGAAGGAGCGGGACGAGGCGCCGGTCGATTCACAACAGGTGCATGGCTGATTTCTGACTCGCGCCCGAGGCAGCGCTAGGCAGCGGCCTTTGCCATCACGTTTTCCAGCGCCTGACCGCCGCCGTAACTGGCCTGCTCGGGCGGTGTGCCGCCCAGCGTGACCTTGATGGCGCAGTACTTGAACTCCGGAATCTTGGCGAACGGGTCCAGCGCGGCATT
>JANPFZ010000076.1:0-2290 GCA_031423655.1 Polaromonas sp. | reverse complement strand
ACCAGCTACCGCGCCGACCAGCAGATCTTTCCGATTCTGCAGGACCGCGTGGTGGTCGGTCTCTTTCTGGTTTTTGCGTTTGCAGCGGTTCCCATGCTGGCCAGCGACTACCTGTTCCGCGCCATTCTGATTCCGTTCCTGATCATTTCGCTGGCGGCACTTGGCGTGAATATCCTGGTCGGTTACTGCGGCCAGATTTCACTCGGATCGGGTGCTTTTATGGCGGTAGGGGCTTACGGCGCCTACAACTTTTTTGTTCGGATTCCAGGCATGCCGCTGATTCCGGCGCTGATTTTGGGTGGCCTCTGCGCCACGGTCTTCGGAATTTTCTTCGGCCTGCCCAGCCTGCGCGTCAAAGGTCTTTATCTGGCAGTGGCGACGCTCGCCGCGCAGTTTTTTGCGGACTGGATGTTCCTGCGTATCAAGTGGTTCACCAACGATTCGCCGTCGGGTTCGGTGTCCGTGTCCAACCTTCAGGTGTTCGGGCTGCCGATCGAAAGCGCGCACAGCAAGTACTGGCTTTGCCTGTCCGTTCTGGTGGTGGTGTCTGTGCTGGCCAAAAACCTGGTGCGTGGCGCGATTGGCCGTGAATGGATGGCCATACGCGACATGGACGTGGCGGCTTCCGTCATCGGTATTCGCCCGATGTACGCCAAGCTCAGCGCCTTTGCCGTCAGCTCTTTCATCATCGGCATGTCGGGCGGGCTGTGGGCCTTTGTTTACCTGGGCGCGTGGGAGCCTGCGGCGTTCTCGGTTGACATGTCGTTTCGGCTGTTGTTCATGGTGATCATCGGCGGCCTGGGCTCGATTCTGGGCGGATTTCTGGGCGCTGCTTTCATCACGGTGCTGCCGATAGCGCTGAACCAGTTTCTGCCGGCCATTGCTGGCGTGTTCGGGATATCTATATCGACAGCCGGCGTGGCTCACGCCGAGCTGATGATCTTTGGCGGACTGATTGTGTGGTTCCTGATCGTCGAGCCGCATGGGCTGGCCCGGCTCTGGTCCATCGGCAAGCAGAAGCTGAGGCTGTGGCCGTTTCCGCATTGAAGCCGTTGCGTCATACGTTAATGCTTTTTTGCGTGTTCTTTGAGTGTATTTTTCAAGTGTTTTTCTTTTTAATTTTCAGGAGACAACGATGAAAGTTCGCAATTTGAGTCATGTGGTTCTGGCGGTCGCTGCAGCCGCAGCGGCCGGCTCGTCGCTGCTGGTGACCAGCGCTTTCGCGCAAGCGAAAGAACAATTTATTCCAGTGCTGTCTTACCGCACCGGCGCCTACGCGCCCAACGGCACGCCCTGGGCAAACGGCTTTGTTGACTACCTCAAACTGGTCAATGCGCGTGGCGGCCTCAACGGCGTGAAGCTGAGTTACGAGGAATGCGAAACCGCCTACGACACCGCCCGTGCCGTTGAATGCTACGAACGGCTGAAAGGCAAGAACGGCGGCGCATCGTTCGTCTCGCCACTGTCGACAGGGGCTACGTTTGCCATCACTGAAAAAGCAGCCGCTGACAAAGTCCCAGTGCTGACTGTCGGCTATGGCCGCAGTGAAAGCGCCGATGGCTCAGTCTTCAAATGGAACTTCCCGATTGCCGGCACGTACTGGGTGGCTGCCGACACGATCCTGCAATCCATCGGCAAAAAAGAAGGCGGACTGGACAAGCTCAAAGGCAAAAAAATTGCGCTGGTCTATCACGACAGTCCCTACGGCAAAGAGCCGATTGCGCTGCTGCAAGAGCGTAGCCGCCAGCTTGGCTTTGAGCTGCAACTGCTGCCGGTGACGGCACCGGGCGTCGAGCAAAAAGCCACCTGGCTGCAGGTGCGCCAGTCGCGGCCTGACTACACCATGCTGTGGGGCTGGGGCGTGATGAACTCCACCGCCATCAAGGAAGCACAAGCCACCGGCTACCCGCGCGAAAAAATGTATGGCGTATGGTGGGCCGGCGCAGAGCCTGACGTGAAAGACGTGGCAGACGGTGCCAAGGGTTACAACGCCGTGACGATGCAGCACGGTGCCGAGCCGCAATCGAAGCTGGTCAAGGACGTGACTGCCCTGGTGCATGACAAGGGCCAGGGAACCGGCCCGAAAGAAGAACTTGGCCAGGTGCTGTACATGCGCGGCGCCATGAGCGCGATGCTGGGCATTGAGGGCGTGCGTGCCGCACAAGAGCGCTTCGGCAAGGGCAAGGTCATGACGGGTGAGCAGGTCCGCTGGGGTCTGGAAAACCTGAACCTGACGCAGGCCAAGCTCGACGCATTGGGGTTTGCCGGTGTGATGCGCCCGATCAGCACC
>JANPFZ010000075.1:0-19667 GCA_031423655.1 Polaromonas sp. | reverse complement strand
GGAGTCAACCGGGCCCTGCAGCTCGCTGTGGACTTCAATGCTGTCGGCTTTTGCGCGGACGCTGCTGCCGTCATTGGTCTTCTTCCCGCACTTGATCCTGACGACCATGCCGAGTTTCAGATCGCCGCTGTTCAGGCTGGCGCCGTCGTCATCCTGAACGCTGGCGGCCGAATCGTCGAACCGGACGCCGCCGACGATGATCGAGCCAAATCCGGTGATGGCGCCAGATGCCGATGAGCCCGCGACGCCCGCAGTACCGTCTGCTGATATCGTGCCACCGCCGCCACCGCCGCAGCCGGCCATCAGCATTGCGCTGCCCAGTACAGTCAACATCAGTCCTTCACGGCGGGTAATTCCCTTGCTGGAGGGGACTAACGAGGCTTGATTTGGATTTTTCATGACATGCTTTCGTTGAGGTTAAGAGATCGAGTCCGAAAACTCGGAGGTTGGAAAATTGGGGCTGCTCAGTCGCCGCCAATGCATGGTTGTACAGGGCCACGCATGGTCTGAACTATAAATGTGCTAAACACACATTTAAAGCGAAATTATGTAACCAGGTAATACAGAAATTCTGGATTTGTCGGTGTGCAAGGTGTGCCGCAAGGACCTGCCCGATAATCCGGCAGCTATGAAAACCCTGTCTGAATGGCTTGCCCATTGCGAGCGTCTGCATCCGACAACGATCGACATGGGACTGGCCCGCGTGCGCACCGTGGCCAACCGCATGAATCTGGCGTTCAGCTGCCCCGTTATCACCGTCGCGGGCACCAACGGCAAGGGGTCGAGCTGCGCCATGCTGGAGGCGATTTTGCTGGCCGCGGGCTACCGCACCGGTGTCTACACCTCGCCGCATCTGGTGCATTTCGAAGAGCGCTGCCGCGTTCGCGGCGACATCGTTAGTGCTACTGATTTAATAGCTGGCTTCGCTGATGTTGAGGCGGCTAGAGTGCTAAATGATGATGAAAGCGGTGGTGAAGGTGGTGATGAGGGCGGTGATATATCGCTCAGCTACTTCGAATTCACCACGCTGGCGATTCTGCAGCTGCTGTCCAAAAGCGCACTCGACGTGGTGATTCTCGAAGTCGGCCTGGGCGGCCGGCTGGATGCGGTCAATATTCTGGATGCTGACTGCGCGCTGATCACCAGCATTGACCTTGACCACATGGAATTGCTCGGCCATACCCGGGAGGCCATCGGCTTCGAGAAGGCCGGCATCATGCGCGCCGGCAAACCGGCGGTGGTCAGTGACCCAATGCCGCCGCAAAGCATCATTGACCACGCGGCGAAAATTGGTGCTGACCTGTGGCGCCTCGGACATGACTTTAATTTTTCCGGCGACAAGCAGCAGTGGGGCTGGGCAGGGCGAGGTAGACGTTACGCCGGCCTGGCCTACCCTGCGCTGCGCGGTGCCAACCAGCTGATGAACGCGTCGGGCGTGCTGGCGGCGCTGACTGCCTTGCGTGACCGGCTGCCGGTGACGGCGCAGGCGGTGCGCAACGGCTTGTCGGTGGTCGAGCTGCCCGGCCGTTTCCAGATCATCCCGGGCCAGCCGACCCTGGTGCTGGACGTGGCGCACAACCCGCATTCCGTGGCGGCGCTGGCGGCCAATCTGGACGCGATGGGGTTTTATCCCTGCACGCATGCTATTTTCGGCGCCATGAGCGACAAAGACCTGGCGCAAATGCTGGCGCGCATGGGGCCGCTGGTCGACAAGTGGTATTTCACCGATTTGCCGACGCCGCGCGCAGCGGCTGGCGCCGATTTGCAGGCACGCTGGCAAGCTGGCGAATCACGCAAGGAGGTATCGGCCGGGAAGTTCAAAACCCCGCAGCAAGCCTTGCAGGCTGCGGTCAGCGCGGCAGACCCCGCTGATAGAATTGTGGTTTTCGGTTCCTTCTACACGGTGGGCGGCATTCTGGAGGCCGGCGTGCCGCGATTGCTGGCCCCGCATCTGGGTGCATAAGTCGCTTCGAAGTGGCGCAAAGATCCAATTTTGGCGCTCTGTCGGCTTGCAATGCGGCATCTCTCGCAGCCGTTCTTTACCCCTCCAACGCAGCGCTCAAAAAAATCAACAGATTGAAGCAGTAGACCATGGCGTTTTTCAATTTTCGGCGGGACGGTAGCCCTGGCGCTACGAACGCTGCAGGGCAGGCGCCCGAGACCGTCGACGTCGTGCGCAGGCGCGCAAAGCACCGCCTGATCGGCTCGGCTGTGCTGGTGCTGGCCGGCGTGGTGGGTTTCCCACTGCTGTTCGACACCCAACCACGGCCGGTTGCGGTTGATATTCCGATCGAAATTCCGGGCAAAGGCACCGTCAAACCGCTGGTAATTGCGCCCACGCCGACGAACAACACCAAGCCAGCTGCGGACAAGCCAGGTGCAGACAAATCGTCGTCAGACAAGGGTGGATCCGAAAAAGTCATCGCTGATGCCAGCTTGGACCCCAAAGAAGAGATTTTGTCATCAAAACAGACTGTAGTCCCCGTAATCCCTGCGCAAGCAGCTATTAAAAACGAAGCAAAGCCGGTGCCTAAACTGGCCGAGAAAGTGCTTGAGAAGCCGGTCGAAAAAATTGAGCCCAAGGTGGTTGCCAAGCCATCAACCCCTGCTGCGGCTGCCGAAGGCCGGCTGGTGGTGCAGGTCGGCGCCTTCGCCGATGCCGGCAAGGCCCGCGAGGCACGCATCAAACTTGAAAAAGCCGGTCTGAAAACCTACACCCAGGTGGCCGACACCAAAGACGGCAAGCGCACGCGGGTTCGGGTTGGCCCGTTTGCCACCAAGGCCGACGCTGAAAAAGCTGCCAGCAAGGTCAAGTCGCTTGATCTGCCAGCCGCCATCCTGACCCTCTAGAGAATCAGCAAGCGCGTGGCGGCAACCGACTGGATTTTGATAGGCGTACTGGGTTTTTCTCTGCTGCTGGGCGCCTGGCGTGGCCTGGTGTATGAGGTGTTGTCGGTGCTGGGCTGGGTGGTGTCGTTTTATGCTGCGCAGTGGTTTGCGCCGCAGCTTGCCGAACTGCTGCCGATTCGCTCGGCGTCGCAGTCGTTACGTTATGCAGCGGCCTTTGTTTTGATTTTTATCGTGTCGCTTTTTGCCTGCGGATTGCTGGCTTTTTTGCTGAAGAAACTGATTCAGTCAATTGGCTTGCGGCCGGTAGACCGCACGCTGGGCGCCGCATTCGGTATCGTGCGAGGTCTGATCTTGCTGCTGGCGGCTACGGTCGTCATCAACATGACGGCTTTTAAAACCAGCCACTGGTGGCAGGAGTCCAAAGGCGCACCGGCGCTGACCGCCATCCTCAAGGGATTGAAGCCTGCGCTTCCGGAACGATTTGGTCAGTATCTGGGTTGAAGTGCCAAGTTTGGTCAATTTGGTTTTTACGAGTTTTCAGTGAATCAACAGTGAGTTAAACACCATGTGCGGAATAGTCGGCGTCGTCAGCAAAGCCCCGGTCAATCAGCTGATCTATGACGGGCTGCTGCTGCTGCAGCACCGCGGCCAGGATGCGGCCGGCATCGTCACGCAGCAGGGGCGCAAGTTCTTCATGCACAAGGCCAAGGGTATGGTGCGTGACGTGTTTCGTACCCGCAACATGCGTGCGCTGCCGGGCAATGTGGGTCTGGGTCAGGTGCGCTACCCGACGGCAGGAAATGCCTACAGCGAAGACGAGGCGCAGCCGTTTTATGTCAACGCACCTTTCGGCCTGGTGCTCTCGCACAACGGCAACCTGACGAATGCGGCCGAGTTGAAGGCCGAGCTGTTTTATACCGATCACCGCCACATCAACACGGACAGCGATTCTGAAGTGCTGCTCAATGTACTGGCGCACGAGCTTGAAAAAACAACTCGCGGTTTGCCCCTCAACCCGGCCGATGTGTTCGCGGCCGTGCGTGGCGTACACAAGCGCATCAAGGGCTCTTACGCGGTGGTGGCGCTGATTGCCGGCCACGGCTTGCTGGCGTTTCGCGATCCGTTCGGCATCAGGCCGCTGTGCATCGGCCATGGACGCAATGAAGATGGCGCCACGGTGATGGTGGCCAGTGAATCCGTAGCACTGGAAGGCACCGCGCATCAGTTCGAGCGCGATATCGCGCCCGGCGAAGCAGTGTTCGTCGATATGGATGGCGTGGTGCATGCCGAGCAGTGCGCGGTCAATGCCAGGCTCAATCCCTGCATCTTCGAGTTTGTGTATCTGGCCCGGCCTGACTCGGTGCTGGACGGTATTTCGGTCTACCAGGCGCGTTTGAATCTGGGTGAAACGCTGGCCAAGCGCGTCGTTTCGACCGTACCGCCGAACGAGATCGATGTGATTATTCCGATTCCTGAATCGAGCCGGCCGAGCGCGACGCAGCTCGCGCATCTGCTGGGCATTCCGTACCGCGAAGGTTTTGTCAAAAACCGCTACGTCGGCCGCACCTTCATCATGCCGGGGCAGGGCGTCCGCAAAAAGTCAGTGCGCCAAAAACTTAATGTGATCGCCAGTGAATTCAAGGGCCGCAATGTGTTGCTGGTTGACGATTCCATCGTGCGCGGCACCACATCTAGAGAGATCGTGCAGATGGCGCGTGACGCTGGCGCGCGCAAGGTGTATCTCGCCAGCGCCGCGCCGCCGGTACGTTACCCGAACGTCTACGGTATTGACATGCCGACCGCTGATGAACTGGTGGCACACGACCGCACCGTCGAAGAAATTCGTCAGGTGATCGGCTGCGATGCGCTGATTTATCAGGACGTCGAAGGCATGAAGCGCGCCATTGGATCGCTCAACAGCAAGCTCGACGGCTTCGATGCCTCGTGCTTTGACGGCATCTACATCACCGGCGACATCACGCCGGAAAGCATTGCCAAAATGAACGAGCAGCGCGGTAACGCAGGCGAGGAAGGCGATGTTGATGTGTCGCGCCTGGCGCTACCGAATCCACAGGAGGCCTGAGTATGGCGAGCAAGAAATTACCCGAAGGGCTTCATCGCGACACGCTGGCGGTGCGCGCGGGCCTGGCGCCCAGCCAGTACGGCGAAAATTCCGAAGCGCTTTTCTTGACCAGCGGCTTTGTGCAGACCGATGCTGAAACGGCAGCGCGTCGCTTCGCCGGCACTGAGGACGGCTACACCTACGGCCGCACCTCTAACCCGACAGTGACGAGCTTCGAGCAACGGCTGGCGGCCCTGGAAGGCACTGAAGCTGCCATCGGCGCCTCGACCGGCATGGGCGCAATTCTGATGCTGTGCATGGGGTTGCTCAAGGCAGGCGACCACGTGGTGTGCTCACGTTCTGTGTTTGGCTCGACGATGAATTTGTTTGGCCGTGAGTTCGCCAAGTTTGGCGTTGAGACCAGCTTTGTCTCCCAGACGGATCTCGCGGAGTGGCAGGCCGCCCTGCGCCCTACGACCCGATTGCTGTTTGCCGAGACGCCGACCAATCCACTGACGGATGTTTGCGACGTTCGTGCGCTGGCTGAACTGGCCCATGGCGCGGGGGCCTTGCTGGCGGTTGATAACTGCTTTTGCACGCCGGCGCTGCAGCGGCCCGTCGAGTTGGGGGCAGATCTGGTGATCCACTCCGGCACCAAGTACCTCGATGGCCAGGGGCGCGTGATGGCCGGTGCCATTTGCGGGCCGTCGCGGTTGATCGTCGATGTGTTCGGCCCGATTGTGCGAACCGCCGGCATGACGCTTTCGCCGTTCAGTGCCTGGGTCGTCATCAAAGGGCTGGAGACCTTGGGCATCCGCATGCAGGCGCAGTGCGCTAATGCGCTGGCTTTTGCACGCTGGCTTGAAACACAGCCGGCGGTATCGCGGGTGTACTATCCGGGTCTGGCGTCACATCCGCAGCATGAGCTGGCCATGCGTCAGCAGTCAGGCCAGGGCGGCGCGGTGGTCTCTTTCGATGTGCGGGGCGCTGATCCGCAAACGGCGCGCGCCAATGCATTTCATGTCATCGACAGCACGCAGGTGATCAGCATCGCGACCAACCTGGGCGATACCAAAACGATCATCACGCACCCGGCTACCACATCGCATGGGCGCCTGACCGAAGTGCAGCGCCAGGCGGCGGGCATTGGCCAGGGTCTGATCCGCGTGGCGGTGGGCCTGGAACACATTGAAGACATCAAAGCCGACCTGCTGCGTGGGCTGGACACCCTGGCATGAGCACTAAAACACGTACGCGTTTCGCACCTTCTCCCACGGGCTTTATTCACCTCGGGAACATCCGTTCCGCGCTTTATCCCTGGGCCTTTGCGCGTTCGACAGGTGGCGACTTCATTTTGCGTATCGAAGACACCGACCTGGAACGTTCCAACCAGGCTTCGGTTGATGTGATCATTGAAGGCATGCGCTGGCTGGGGCTGGATCACGACGAAGGTCCGTTCTTCCAGATGCAGCGCATGAGCCGCTACAAAGCCGTACTGGCCGACCTTCAGGCCGCCGGGCATGTTTACCCCTGCTACATGAGCGTGGTCGAGCTAGACGCCTTGCGCGAAAGGCAGATGGCCGCCAAAGAAAAGCCGCGCTACGACGGCACCTGGCGGCCCGAACCCGGCAAGACGCTGCCCGCCGTGCCTGAGGGCGTGCGGCCGGTGTTGCGCTTCAAGAATCCGCAAGGTGGCTCCGTCGTCTGGGACGACAAGGTCAAGGGCCGCATCGAGATCAGCAACGACGAGCTGGACGATCTGGTCATTGCCCGGCCTGCGGCGAACGGTGAGACCGTGGGCACGCCAACCTACAACTTCTGTGTCGTGGTCGATGACGTCGACATGGCGATCACCCATGTGATTCGCGGCGACGACCACGTGAACAACACGCCGCGCCAGATCAATATTTTTCGGGCGCTGGGCAATGACGTGCCGGTCTATGCACATCTGCCTACTGTGCTGAACGAGCAGGGCGAGAAGATGAGCAAGCGTAGCGGTGCCAAAGCCGTGACGCAGTACGCGCTCGAAGGCTATCTGCCTGATGCCATGGTGAACTACCTGGCGCGCCTTGGCTGGAGCCATGGCAACGACGAAATTTTTAGCCGCGAGCAATTCGTGCAGTGGTTCAATCTCGACCATCTCGGCAAAAGCGCGGCGCAGTTCGACGAGGCCAAACTGCGTTGGGTCAATGCGCAGCACCTGAAAGTCCTGGATGACGAGGCACTGGCCGGGCTGGTGACGCCTTTTCTGGTTGATGGTGTTGCGTCTAGCCTCGGCCAGGCGCGCACCGTGCGCGCTTGCGGGCTTTTTAAAGACCGCTGCAGCACGCTGGTGGAACTGGCCAGCTGGTTGCAATTGCTGGTGACGGGCGGGCAGGCCGGTGCCGAACACATCAGCACCCATGTGACGGATGCCGTGAGCCCGGCGCTGGTCAAACTGGCCGATGCGCTGACAGTCTGTGAATGGACCAAGGCCGCGATCGCCGCAGCCATCAAGCAGGTACTGGCTGATGCCGGCCTCAAGATGCCGCAACTGGCCATGCCTGTGCGTGTGCTGGTGATGGGATGCCCGCAGACGCCGTCACTGGATGCTATTTTGGAGCTGATGACGCGAGAGGATGTGCTTGCCCGCCTTGCCGCGCGCTAGCCGTTTCAGGCGGCACGAATTTTCGGGCTATAATTCAAGGCTTGACGATTGCAGGCAAATTTTTTGAATTTGCAGCAGCCCAAGGGGGTATAGCTCAGCTGGGAGAGCGCTTGCATGGCATGCAAGAGGTCATCGGTTCGATCCCGTTTACCTCCACCAATTTTTTGGAATCAATTCCCTAAAAATTTGAAAAGAGTTTTCGAGAAGAAATTTTGAAGAGAAGTTTTTGTCGGGCCGTCAAAAGCCTGTCCGGAAAGTTCCAAGGTTCTGACCCCATCGTCTAGAGGCCTAGGACACTACCCTTTCACGGTAGGTACCGGGGTTCGAATCCCCGTGGGGTCGCCAAGATTCGCTGCATTGTGCAGCGCAGAAGGCACAAGTTGATAACCGCAGGCCCGCAAGGGCAAGCGACTTGGTCTGACAGCAAAAGCTGCCAGGCAAAAGTTATCACTACCAGGAGTGGTAGTTCAGTTGGTTAGAATACCGGCCTGTCACGCCGGGGGTCGCGGGTTCGAGTCCCGTCCGCTCCGCCAAAAAATCAACGGGTTGCAGCAGAAATGCCGCAACCCGTTTTTCTTTGTTTGTCGTTTTGTTGCTCAGGCGCTTTAGATGGCGTTATTCCATGTCTAGATCATTCGTGAACGCGAAAGCGAAGCGACGACATTACAGATGCACTTCTAGCGAAGCCGACAAACCGCACGGATGATTTAGATATGGAATTACTTGACGAACTGGTTGAGCTGGATGATGGGCAGCAACACAGCCAGCACGATCAGCATCACCACCAGACCCATCGCCACGATGAGCAGCGGCTCCAAAATGGTGGCGAGCGCCATCGCTCGGCGCTGCACTTCGGTCGATAGCTGGCGCGCGGCGCGTTGCAGCATGATGGGCAACTGACCGGTCTGTTCGCCCAGTCGGGCGAACATGCTGACCAAGCCCGGAAAGCGTTTTTTCTGCGCCATCGCAGAAGCCAGTGGCGCGCCTTCCCGCACCAGCATCAACGCATCGAGCGCGTCGGCGCGCATAGACCGGTTCGACAGCGTTTCGGCCGCCGCTTGCAGGGCTTTCAAAATTGGAACGCCGGCACCGGCCAGCATGGCCAACGTGCTGGCGAAGCGGGCGGCGTTGTAGTCACGTGCCAGCCGGCCGATCAGTGGCAGCCGCAATGTAGCGGCGTCGAATTTCTCCCTGAAACTTTCCTGGCGCAGGGCCAGTTTGAAGAAAAATGCGTTAGCCACCAGCGCGCCCAGCACGGCCCAGCCGTAGCTGCGAACAAAGGCGCTGATGGACAGCATCGCCACCGTTAAAAATGGCAGCGCCCGCTTGGTGCCGGCGAACACGTTGGCCACTTGCGGCACCACGTAGCCGACCAGAAACATCACGATCACGATGGCTACCAGCGTGACGATGGCTGGATACAGCGCAGCACCGACCAGTTTGGACTTGAGGGTCTGGCTTTCTTCGAGGTCGTCAGCCAGGCGCTCAAGCACCAGCCCCAGGTGGCCGCTTTGCTCGCCGGCACCGATGACAGCAATGTAGATTTCTGAAAACTCATTGGGATGCTGTGACAGTGAGCGTGCAAAACTGGCCCCGCCGTTGACCTCGGCGCGCAGGGCGGCAACCAGGTTGCGCTGCTTTTCGTCTTCCGCTTCGTCAGACAGGGCGGTTAGCGCGCGCTCCAGTGGCAAGCCAGCGGCGACCAGTCCTGCAATCTGGCGCGTCCAGATCGCCAGGCGCGTGGCATTGAAGACGCGGCCGCCAAACAGCGGTGTGTTCAGCACCGACCGGGGGCTGCCCAGTGCGACGGTTGTGACTGGATTCACATCGAGCGGTACCAGCGCCTGCGTTCGCAGCAGGCTTCGCGCCGCCTTGGCCGTGTCAGCCTCGATCACCCCACGGCGAACTTTGCCGTCGTGTTGCATCGCTTCAAAAGAATAGGCGGGCATGGTGACGTTATGAAGGGCTACAAGACAATGTCTTCGGTTACTCAGTCGGGTGTAACCCGCAGCAGTTCTTCAGGCGATGTGACGCCCGCAGCCACCAGCCTCTGGCCGTCCTCGCGCATCAGCGTCATGCCGCTTTTAATCGCGGCTGCGCGAATCTCGGCTTCGGATGCGCGGTTGTGAATCTGCGCGCGGACCGCGTCGTTGGTGACCAGCAGCTCGAACACGCCGGTACGGCCCGAATAGCCGGTGTGGCCGCAGTGTTCGCAGCCTGTCGGTAACAGCGTTGTGTTGGGCTTGGACGAGTGCGTATCCACGCCAGACTGGCCCTGGCAAAAAGTGCAGCGTTTACGTACCAACCGCTGCGCCAGCACACCCAGCAGCGAAGAGCTCAGCAAAAATGGCTCGACGCCGATATCGGTGAGACGCGTCACCGCGCTGGACGCATCGTTGGTGTGCAGCGTGGCCAGAACCAGGTGGCCGGTCAGCGAGGCCTGAATCGCAATTTGCGCGGTCTCAAAATCGCGAATTTCGCCGATCATGATCACGTCCGGGTCTTGGCGCAAGATGGCGCGCAGGGCCTTGGCGAAGTCCAGATCAATTTTTGCATTGACCTGGGTCTGCCCGATGCCGGGTAGCTCATATTCAATTGGATCTTCCACCGTCATGATGTTGCTGGCGCCAGCGTCCAACCGCTGCAGCGCGGCGTAAAGCGTAGTGGTTTTGCCTGAGCCCGTCGGGCCGGTGACCAGAATGATGCCGTGCGGCTGGGTCACGAGATGCTCGAAACGGCGCAGCACGTCGCCCTGCATGCCGACCGATTCCAGACTCAATTTGCTTTCGCTTTTGTCGAGCAGCCGCAGCACCGCGCGTTCGCCATGCGCGCTTGGCAGCGTGCTCACGCGCACATCGACTGCACGCGTGCCGATGCGCAGTGAGATGCGGCCGTCCTGCGGCAGACGTTTCTCGGAAATATCCAGATCAGCCATGATTTTCAGCCGCGAAATCAGCGCCGCATGCAGCGCCCGGTTGGGCTGCACCACTTCGCGCAGCGTGCCGTCAACGCGAAAACGCACGCTTGAATGACGCTCGTAAGGCTCGATATGGATGTCGCTGGCACCGTCACGCGCGGCTTGCGTCAGCAACGCGTTAAGCATGCGGATGATGGGCGCGTCGTCCGATGTTTCCAGCAAGTCGGCGACAGCCGGCAGCTCCTGCATGATGCGCGACAAATCGGCATCGGACTCAACTTCACTGACCACCGTGGCGGCGCTCGATTCGCCGCGCGCGTAGGCGGCACTGATGCGCTGCGCCAGCGTTCCCGGGTCGGCGCGCTGCAGTACCAGCGCCGCACCGTTGCCAGTGTATTTGCGCATGACCTCGCCGAAGGCGCCTGGCTCCGGCCGGGCGTCATGCCACAGGGTCAGCGCCTGGCCGTCATCTTCCAGGAGCAGCGCATTGCTGCGGGCGAAGGCGTAGGGAAGTGGGTAACGCATGACGAGGCCAGGACTTTACGGCTGTGGGATGGGAATCTGAAGACTCGACGGCGGTGGTGCCGACTGCGGCGGCAGCGGAAACAACAGCGGCGGCGGAAAAGCTGGTGCCGCGCCGGGCTCCACCGGCATCGGGCGTCCTGGCGGCAGCACGCCAGCTTCGTTCACCGGAACCAGCGCATTCGGTACCGGCTGGGCGTTATTTTGCGCAGCGCGAATCAAATCGTAGCGGTCCATCGACAGGCTCTCAACGGCGGTGGCGTCACGGACCACCACTGGCCTTAAAAACACCATCAGATTGGTTTTTCTGCGCGATCGGGTTTCGGCTTTAAAGAGGTTGCCGAACAGCGGAATGTCGCCCAGGCCGGGCACCTTTTCCTGGCTGCCGGAATACTCGTCCTGCAGCAGGCCGCCCAGTACCACGATGGCGCCGTCATCAACCAATACATTGGACTCAATGGAGCGCTTATTGGTGATCAACCCCGATGCAGAACCACGGGACGCTGCGTCCACCGAGCTGACCTCCTGGAAAATTTGCATTTTGACGGTACCGTTTTCACTAATCTGCGGCTTCACGCGCAGCGTCAGGCCGACGTCTTTGCGCTCGATGGTCTGGAAGGGATTGACCGCGCCGTTGTTGCCGCCTCCGGTGTTGGTAAACGAGCCCGTCACAAACGGCACGTTCTGGCCGATAACGATACGCGCCTCCTCGTTGTCGAGTGTCAGCAGCGTTGGTGTTGAAAGAATGTTGCCATCACCCTTGGTTTCCAGAAATCGCGCCAGCACGCCCAACACCAGTCCGTTAGTCACCCTGCCAACACCGAAGTTAAACCCGCCAGCCAGCGCCGCGCCGGCAGTCAGGGCGTTGATATTGGTGCCGCCAATATTGAAATTGGTTCCCAAAACGCCGACGCGGTTTGCACCAGAGCTGGTCGTCGGCCCCTGAAACTGAATGCCGAATTCAGCCGCCTTGTCGGCATTGACTTCGACGATCAGACTTTCGACAAAGACCTGTGCGCGCCTCGCATCGAGTTTTTCGATCACGGCGCGCAACTGGCGATACTGTGGCTCGGGTGCGGTGATGATAAGAGAGTTGGTCGCCGGGTCAGCCTGAATTTGCCCGCCGGTAGAAGGCTGGTTGCTGGTCAGACCGCTGGTCTGGCCGGTTGAAAGCCCTGGATTCGTCAAACCGCCTCCGGCAGCCGAAGGTGGGGCGGCGATCTGCTGCGGCGAACCCGGGGCAGTGCTGCCACCACCACCGCTGCTGGTGTTCGCCGCCAAAGAGGCGCGCAAGGTAACGGCCAGCTTCGCGGCGTCAGCGTTCTTGAGATAAACAACATAGATATTGCCAGCGGCCGCGTTGGCGCCAGCACCGCTGTAGGCGGCCTGATCGAGCCGGTCAACCAGGGTTCTGACCAGCGCCACGCGCGCCGGGTTGGCTGCCCGCAAAATCAGGGTGTTGCTGCGCGGTTCGGCCAGCAGCGTGGTTCGAAACGAAGTGTCACCCTGACCCGGAGCGCCGCCAGCACCACCGGAATCAATCAGGCGCGTGACGAGTGGCGCCAGATCGGTAGCAATCGCGTGCTGCAGGCGAATGATCTCCACGCCGGTGGCGTTGGCCACGTCAAGTGCGGCAATGATGGTACCGATGCGCTGCAGGTTGTCGGCGTAGTCGGTGATGATCAGCGAGTTGTTGCCCGGGTTGACATTGATGGTGTTGTTCGGGGTGATCAGGGGGCGCAGCACCGGCACCAGGTTGTTGGCGGTTTCGTGGTTCAGGCGAAAAATCTGGGTTTGAATCTGCCCATTGGCGGCTGGCGCGCGGCCGGCCGATACCGTACCGCTTTGCAGTTTTGCATCGGCTTCGGGCACCACCAGATACAAGCCGGCTGATTCAACCAATGCAAAGCCCTGGGTACGCAGTTGCACTGAAAAAAGCCGCAGCGCCTGTGTCGGCGTCACGGGCGAGGTGGTAACCACCGTCATCGTGCCCTTGACGCGCGGGTCCACCACTACGTTGCGACCGGTGATGGTGGCCATGGTGCGGGCCACGGCGTCGATCTCGGCATTGGCAAAATTGAGTGTCACCGGGCCGCTGGCACGTCCGGCTACGGCCGCCGGAGCTGTGGGAATCGCGGGGGCTGTGGGAGCTGCCGTTTGAGCATGTAATTGGCCTGTAGCCCACATAAAACCTGCGCAAGCAGCTATATAAATAATAGCGGACTCGGCGGAGTTCCGGGGCTTTCGTCGGTCTGCAGCGCTTGGTTGGTGGTATGTGGTCATGCTTGATTAGCCCAGGGTGATGATGGAGCGCGTGCCTTCACGGCGTCCGATGATGTTCAGTAGATTGGCCAATGCGGCTTCATGCTCAGGCGCGGCGCTGGCCGTGCCTTGAAACCGAAGCCGCGTACCGACCCATTGGCCCTTGCCGCTTAGCTGCAGGCTGCCCTCAAGGGTAGTCACCTCCAGCGCCGTACGGTCGCCGCCATTGAGCGTGATGCGGTAACTGCCCATGGGCTTGAGGGTGGACAGGCGCGATGACATGGCAATGGCGGTCAGCTCGGCCCGGCCAGCCACTACCATCCGCCCCTGGTTCCAGGTCATTGACAGGCCCTGCGTCATCAGGCGCAAGTTGCCTTCAACTCTCAAGGTGTTCCAGGGCGTGCCCAGCCCGGCGAGTACTGCCGCAGGCCATTGAGACGTGGCGTCGGCCAGCTGCAGCACCGAGGCGTTCCACCCCGGTGAAAGGCGCGCCTGCAGCGGAGCCGGCGTGCAGCAGGCGGCGGTAAATTGAAAGTTCAGCGCCAGCCAGCCCGGGCGCAGTCGCCAGTCGACCTGACCGGGCAAGGCAGCGCTGTCGCGACTGCCACTGCCGCCGGTTAGCAGCAACCGCGCCGAGCCATTCCAGAGCGTGCCGCGCGGCTCGATCAGGCGCACCTGACCGCTGCTGGCCTGATTGATGAGGGCGCTTAACCAGCGCGCCGGCGCAAACAGCACTACGGCAATCACCACGCCCAGCAACGCACCGGTGATAGCCCAGCCCCACGGCGCAGCGGCGGCAGGGTTGCGTGATGTGGAGCTGTTTCTTTGCATGGCGGTCAAATTTTTGATTACTGCGGCAGGCTGAGCACAACCGTGCCATCCCAGACCGCCGGGCCGCTGGGGCTGGCTGCCGAACGGGTCAGGCGGGCTTCACTGGGAATGGCGCGCGCGTTTACCCTGGCCTGCGATAGCCAGCGCGCGAGCGCGTCTGCCGCTGTGGCTCGCAGTGTCACGGTGGCGCGGTCACCGGCCACATTGAGTTGCGCCGTCGCGCCCAATCCCTTCACCGACGCCTCCAGCGCACGCAACGCGTCATCCCGGTTGATTTTTGGCTGCGACGCAATCGCCTGAGCCTGCACCTGCAGGCTTTGCATTTTTTGCACCTGTGACGCCAGCGCGCGCTGCTGCGCGTCAGCCTGGCGCAGGGTGTTCAGCGCGGGCGAAATACCGACCCACCACAGCAGCGCCACGCCGACCACCGACAGGGCGGCAAAGACCAGCGTACGTTCACGACTGTTCAATTGCGTCCAGCGGGCGCGCAGCGGTGCCAGCGTGTCTGCAATTTTCATGGCGCGCTCCCCGGTGTGGTGTCGGGCCGGATGATGGCGGTGTCGCCCTCGACCCGGGCCCCATAACCCATATTCTTGAGCTGCAGCGACAGACCTGAGGCTTCTTGCGCACTGAGTTGCAAACCCTTGAGCTTCACTTCCCCCGCTGCAAATTCGATGCTGGCGGGAACACGGCCCGCCGGTAACGCCATGCCTGCCGCTGCCAGCATGGTTTCCAGGTCGCGCTCGGACGCTGCGCCGGTGGCCTGGCGCAGCGCCGCCACCTCGCGCTCCATTTGCAGCGGTGCGTCAACCACCACACGCACCCGCGGAAAAGCTTGCGTGAGCAAAGTGCGCATGGTCGCGCGTGTGGCATCCAGCCCAGATTGCTCTCGCCACGCCCAGGCGTTGAGCCCGACCAGATTCGCCAGCAGCAACGCGGCTACACCCCAGCGCGCTGGCCGCCAGCCAGGCGACTGCAGCAACTCGCGACCGATGCCAGACAGCCGCTTGACGGTGCGGGTGCGGCTTGACGACACCAGATCGAACTGCGCCAAATCCCAGGGCGAACGGGCTGCATCCAGCCAGCGCTGCGGGCGCGTTAACAGGCTCACCTTGCAATGCAGGGTGTGTTCGGCCACGGCTGCCACGCCGGGTTCGGCCAGCACCATGACTTCTGCGTCCTCGGCTGGCGTGCCTTCCGGCAGGGCTGGAATCATTTCGGATGCCGAAGCGCTCAACGGCAGCCGGAGCACGCCACCCGCCTCCTGGCCGGTGATGACGAGTTGCGCAACGCCGGGTTCATCGAGCGCATACACGCGCATAGAGCCGCTGCTGGGCGCAAATTCAGGCACCACGCGGCCCACCGGCCTTTGCGCTGCCTCAAGCGCGTGCAAATGCGATGCCAGCCATTGACGGTCGCAGGCGGCAACCCAGACGCCGCCATCCGCATCGGCACCAGGCGCCAGCGCCAGGTGCAGCCGCGCCGCGTCATCAAGCAGGCGGTCTTCCAGCAGGCCGTCCAGAATAGGCCTGAGACGGGGCGAGCCCGGGCCGACACCTTTGGGTAATTCCACCCGGTGCCATGACAGCATGGATACCGGAACCACGGCCACGACCTCACCGCCACGAGCCGGTGTCGGCAGCAGCGCCAGCGGCGCGCTGGAATGCACACCCAGACTGCGCCCGTCAGGGCTAAGGGAGTAGTCATAGCCCGTCGTTGCACCAGACGCGGCCAGGGGGAGGCAAATAATGAGTGTGCTCATGGCAGAAGTTCAAGATCATTGTAGGGTAGCAATTCGGCAGGCATGGGGCGTCGTGGTCAGCGAAAACCGCATCCATTTCGCGATGCTGCGGTCTGGCAAGCTGATGGCGGTGAACGACTGGGGCTGACTCGATATGCGCGCTGCATCAGGGTCTGCCACCCGTAGCAGGCGGCGGGCTGATCACCACGCCTCGGTCGCGCCAAAGCGTGCGCACCTGCAGGCCATCACGCTGCAGCACTGAACGCTCCTGCACCAGCGTTTGGTCCAGTCGCAACTGGCCGGTGACTTCAAAAAACCGGGTTGCGACGGCGTGCTGGGCGTCGCTGAACTTGCCTTCAGTGCCGCCCAATTGCTGATTGGCCTCGGCCAGCGTACTGAAATGCTTGCGCTCACGCGCGGCCACCAGCCTCTGCGCACTGGCCATGTCCAGGCCGGGTGTTGAGGCGTAAATGACCTCGGCGCTGGCGGTATTGAGGTTCACGGCGGTGCGTTGAGGCAACAAGGTGATGTAGGGCATCAACGCGGTCAGCGTTTCGCGCGGCAGACCGAGCCAGGCCAGCTGTTCAACCCGCTCGGGCATCAGCGGGCTGAGCGCAGTGGCCACCGGAGCCGCTACGGGGGTCGGCGGCGTGCCGGTCGCGGCCGGGGCGCTGGCGGCGGATGCTGCTGCCGTCGCCGCGCCCGTCGATGCAGGCGTTGGGTTCGGATTGGGAGCGGCACCTGCGGCAGGGGGAGTTGGGTCACGCACGGCTTCGAGCAAGCTGCTGGCCAGCGTGAGTAATTGCTCCTTCGGCAGGCCCAGCAGTTCGAACAGGCGACTAAAAGACGCTAGCGCGGTCGCCGACAGGCTGTTGCCTTCAAGCAGGTTATTGACATTGAGCTTGCCCTGCAGGTCAATCACCTGGCCAGACAAAAAAGCCTCGCGTTCGGTCTCGCTGGCATTTTTGTCAACCGCCAGAAAACTCGACAACCGTGCTTCGTTCAAGGGAACGGCCCAGGGCTCGGCAAGATGGTCAGCGCCGCCGGCACGGCCGTCTTCACGCAAGATCAGGCGCGACCAGTCCAGCGCGCCAGTGAGAATCCAGCTTGACTGCACGCGGCCGCGTTCGGCCGTTTCCACTTCCACGCTGCGCCACTGCTGCCACAGCGCGGCCGCAGCAAACGTCGCCACCAGCGTCACCGTCAGCATGGCTGACAAAAGCGCCGCGCCGGTATGCCGGGCTTGTAATGACATCGGCCTCATCGGTCGCCGCCCAGCGTCGGGCGCACCCAATCCATTGTCAGCCGGCCATTGACGGGCTGGCCCGGCGGCAGTTCCAGCACCAGCCGAATGCCGTCGGGCACGGTGGTGGCCTGGGTGCCGGGTTGCGCGCTTCCACCCACCGTCCCCACGCCGGCCCCGTCGCTGGAAAGCGAGTTGCTCCAGGCGTTGCCCCGGAAGTAAAAAATCTGCCAATTGGCGAGCGGCGAAATCATGACCTCGCGCACCCGGTCTTCTGCGCTGGCGGTCTGCGACCACACATTCGCCCGGTTCCAGGCGTCGGTCCATCCGCCCAGTGTGCGCAGCGGCGGTGACTGCCAGCGCAACCATTGGCCATCCGCATCGCCACGGCGCGTCCAGGCCACCACCACCAGGCCGTCGCTTCCGGTGGTGACGCGTCGCGTGAGACGCAAAACCCGCCCGTCCCAGGCCAGGCTGGTGATCTGCGGCGTTTGCGTGAGCGAATCAAGATCAAGCTTCCACTGGCCCAGACCCGCCTGCAGGTTGAGTACTTCGTCAGCACGCTGGCTGGTTTGCGCCTGCGAGCGCGCCATGCCATCAAGCCCGCGCCAACTCAGAACCGCCAGCAAAGCCATCACGCTGATGGCCACCAGCAGCTCAATTAGCGTGAATCCACGGCTTGACAGCACCTCGGGTCGGTTAACAGTCTGTGCGCTTGAGCCGCGCGGGTGGAATAAACCAGCGACGCGCATTTCTAGAATCTTGTCATCACGGTCGAGATTTGCAAAATCGGCGCGCCTGCGTCACTCACCTGCGCATCAACCCGCCGAAATAGCGGATTCGGTGTGGGCCGCACCGACGTCGTGACCTGCAAGGCGCGACCGCCCTGGTCGCACGGCAAGGTGTTTTCGCCCACGTCGGGCAGTTGCCGCGACAGCCGCATCCGGATCAACTCGTTTTCTGCGCACACCTGGCCCAGCAGAACATCAGATTGGCGCAGTGCATTGCGCGTCAGTGCGCTGGTCGCCTGCAGGCCGGCCACCAGCGCGATAGCCACAATCGCCAGCGAGACCAGCACCTCGATCAGCGTGAAGCCCGGGCAGCGCCGCTGACCGCGCGCCGCAACAAGGCGCATCGCCATCACGGCTGCTCTGCCGTTTGCAAAGCGAACGGGCGCAGCCCATCGGTGGCGATCCGCAACACCCGGGCCGGTTGCGTGTCGTCTTGCCCGCCGGAGAGAATGTCCACCGCCTGCGCGCCAATAATGGGTTCAGGCCCGAGCTGAATCGCCACGTTGGCGCCGGCCCGCGTGCCCGCTTCCAGCCAGCGTGTCGGCAACGCGCCGGGCTGCAGCCCTTCGAATCGAAAGCCGTCAACCGTCGGACGCCAGATCACCGCCGTGCCACTGGCCCGCGACTGCGCCCGGGCCGATTCAAACAACACCGCCAGACGCTGCGCCTCGCGCTCCAGCGCTGTCTGCGAAGAGTCCCGCAGCGACAGAGAAACCCCCGCCGTCGCTACCGCGATGATGGCAACCACGACCAGCAGCTCAAGCAGGGTAAAACCGGCGTGATGCAGGCCAGTGAAACGATGCCGCCGGGCGGGCGCAGAGCGCGGGGGCTCTTTAAGCCAGCAGGGGCCGCGGAACCGGCTTTGCCGGGCCGCAGGCGCAGCGGCCCCCTCGGGGGGCAGGGAGTTACGCGAAGCGAAGGACCGTGGGGGCTCCTCATTCCAGCAGGGGCCACGGAACCTGCTTTGTCGGGCCGCAGGCGCAGCGGCCCCCTCCGGGGGCAGTGAACCACACGCAGTGAAAAGCGGGGGGACTACGGCCGCCGCGCAGGGCCGCCCCAAGCAAGGCCAGCCCCCTCGGGGGGCAGAGAGCGACACGAAGTGCGTGAACGTGGGGGCCACATCACTGCCAGCTGCCAATATCCGCATTCTTGCCCTCTCCCCCGGCCTGGCCATCGGCGCCAAGTGACAGGATATCGACTTCGCCTTTCACGCCCGGATTGAGGTACTGGTACGGACGACCCCAAGGGTCATTGGGCAGCTTGTCGAGGTAAGGCCGCCAGTTCTGCGGAATGGTGCCGGTCGTCGGCTTGACGATCAGCGCCTGCAGGCCTTGCTCGGCACTTGGCGAGCGCTGATTGTCAAGTTTGTAAAGCCGCAACGCCTGCATCAAATTGTTGACATCGGTGCGCGCAGCCATCACGCGGGCGTCGTCGGCACGGTCCAGCACGTTCGGTACGATCAGCGCGGCTAGCACGCCAATGATGACCAGAACGACCATCAGTTCGATCAGGGTAAAACCGGCCTGAAGACCCCGGCGCGAGATAGATTTAAGTGATGTCATGGGTGGTATACGACGACTGTGGGCAACTGGATGTCGCCCCCTCGCTTCCATCATAATCGTTGCATGATGACCCTTTCACGAACCAAATTTGGCCTGCCGGCGGTGACGCTGCTGGTATGGGCGCTGGCTGCGGCAAGCATCGTGTATTGGGGTCTGCGACTGGCTGAAGGGCGAGGGCCTGATGTTTCGGCGCCTCCAGTGGCAGCGCAGCCGCCAGTCGTTAATACGCAGGTCGTCGC
>JANPFZ010000074.1:0-3429 GCA_031423655.1 Polaromonas sp. | reverse complement strand
CCTTCACCCTTTCTGCCAGCGCGGCGCTGCTGGGCGGGTTCAACATCGCCACCGCGCAGTCCGACAGCAAAATCATCCTCGGCCAGTCGGCCGCATTCACCGGCCCGGCTGCGCAGCTGGGTATCCAGTTTTATAACGGCGCCAAGCTGTGCCTTGACCAGGTCAACGCCCAGGGCGGCGTCGGCAAGCGACTGATCGAAATCAAAAAACTCGACGACGGCTATGAACCTGAACGCTGCGCGGAGAACACCCGCAAGCTGCTGGCGGAAGACGTGTTCGCGCTTTTTGGCTACATCGGCACGCCCACCAGCCTTGCCGCGCTGCCCCTGGCGACCAAAGACAAAGTGCCCTTCTTTGCGCCTTTTACCGGTGCCATGGCGCTGCGCGAGCCTTTCAACAGGTACGCTTTTCATGTGCGCGCGTCGTACAACGACGAAACCGCGTTGATCGTCAAACAGCTGACAACCCTGGGCTTGAGAAAAATCGCGGTGTTTTATCAGAACGACGCCTACGGCAAAGCCGGCCTGAGCGGCATGACGCTGGCGCTCGACGGGCTCGGCCTGAAGCCGGTGGCGCTGGCCACGGTGGAGCGCAACTCGGTCGATGTGGCGCAAGCCGTCAAAACCCTGACAGCCGCCGGCCCCGATGCCATCGTGCAGGTCAGTGCCTACAAATCGTGTGCGGCTTTCATTCGCGAGGCGAAAAAATCCGGCTACGGCGGCACCTTCTACAACGTCTCGTTTGTCGGCACCCAGGCACTGGCCGACGAACTGGGCAAAGACGGTGCCGGCGTCGTCATCTCGCAAGTCATGCCCTCACCGTACAACCCGGCGCGCCCGATTGCCCGCGAGTTTGCCGAAGCGGTCAGAGACGGTGGCAAGGATGTCCAGGCCAACTTTTCAAGCATGGAGGGCTATCTCGCTGCCAAGGTGTTTGTCGAAGGCCTGAAGCGGGCGGGCGCGCGGGCCACGCGCGAGACCCTGATCACCGGCCTCGAAGCCATGGGCACGCAGTCGATGGGCGGCTTTTCAGTCACGTTCTCGCCGGGCAACCATGTGGCATCGAACTTTGTCGAGCTGTCGATGCTGACCGGCGATGGAAGAGTGCGTACCTGATTGCCCGGGTTTTAAACGTTTTGTGCCGCTAGCCCAGGTATTGCGTGCGCAGGCAGCTATTAAAGTAATAGCAATCAGCAGGCTGTGGATCTGGGCTTCTAGTTTTGAAACCGCTTGCGTGTGAGCGCCAGCGCGATCCAGAACCCGGCCACTGCATAGAACACCAGCAACGCCAGGTTTTGCAGCACGTGCGCCGGCCACTGGCCCAGAAACAGCGGCCGGATCAGCTCCACCGCCGCGGTCAGGGGCAGCCAGTCCGAGATCGTCCGCATCACGCCGGGCAATTGGTCACGCGGAAAAAACACGCCGCTCAAAAACATCGTCGGCGTCAAAAACAGCGTGAAGTAGTAGGTGAAAAAATCGTAGCCCTTGGCCAGCGCATTGAAGATCAGCGCAATGCAGGAAAACGTGATGCCGACGAGTGCCAGCAGCGGCAGCGCCAGCAGCAACATCGGGCTGTGACTGATGCCGAGCGCCAGCATGACACCCAATATCACCACGGTCGTGAAAATCGACTTGAACGCTGCCCACAGCATTTCGGCAAACACCACATCGTCGAGCCGCACCGGCGCATTCATGATGCCGTCCCAGGTGCGCTGAACGTGCATGCGTGAAAAGGCGGAATACAGCGCCTCGAACGACGCCGCATTCATGGCGCTGGAACAAATTGAGCCGCTGGCCAGGAACAGGATGTACGGCGTTGGCGTGCCATTCAATTGCACCGACCCGATCAATGTGCCCAGGCCGTAGCCAAAGGCCACCAGCGTGATCAGCGGCTCGGCGATATTGCCGACCAGACTCGGAATCGCCAGCTTGCGCCAGGCCAGCAGGTTGCGCCGGAAGACCGGCAGCCAGCGCCCGCTGATTTGCGGCGGCCTGAATGAGCCCGGCGCTGCGGTGGGACGGATGGGAATTGCAGACATCAAGCGTCCTCCCGGATTTGACGGCCTGTGAGCTTGAGAAACAAGTCTTCAAGATTCGCCGGGCGATGCAATGTGCGCAGCTGCGGATAGTGGGTCAACGCGTCAAGCAGGCGGTGCGAATCCTGCGTGTAGAAAAACACGGTTTCGCCGCTGACTTCAACCCGGGCGGCCAATGCCTTCAAAGGCGATTCGACCAGCGCCAGCGCGCCCGCGCCGTAGACCTCGACAACATCGGGTTCCAGGTTGTCGGCAATCAGCTGGCGCGGCGTGCCTTCGGTCATTTTCATGCCGTGGTCGAGCACCAGCAGGCGGTTGCAAAGCCGCTCGGCTTCGTCCATGAAGTGCGTCGTCAGCAAGATGGATTTGCCCTGTTGCACCAAGCGTTGTAGCCGCTCCCACATCAGGTGCCGGGCCTGCGGGTCCAGGCCGGTGGTGGGTTCGTCGAGCAGCAGCAGCTGCGGGTCATTGACCAGCGCACGGGCCAGGCTCAGGCGCCGCTTCATGCCGCCCGAGAGTTCGCCGAGCTTGGCGTCGGCTTTGCTGGTCAGCGCCGCAAACTCCAGCAGACGCGGAATGCGTTCGCGGATCACCGCGTCTTTCAGGCCGAAGTAGCGGCCGAAGACCAGCAGGTTTTCGGCGCACGAAAAGTCCGGGTCCAGGCTGTCGAACTGACTGACAATGCCGAGCTTTTCCTTGATCGCCAGCGCGTCCTGCGGCATGTAGAGCGCCTTGCCGGCATCGTTAGACGGATGATATGAAATGCTGCCCGCATCCGGCGTCGTCAGGCCCAGGCACATGCGGATGGTGGTGGTTTTGCCGGCGCCGTTGGGGCCGATGACGCCGACACATTCGCCGGGGGCGATGTTGAATGACAGCTGGTTGACGACGAGAGCGCTGCCATAGCTTTTGCTCAGGCCCTGGACGGAGAAAATGGGTGCGGTGACGGTCTTTGGGGTGAGGGTCGGTACGGCGGCATGAAACATCAAGGTATTGTGCAATGCACGCATGAGATCAACTCCGGGAAAGCTTCAACGACCCTGATTCTGGTGTGTCCGAAGTGCGGTAAATTCCATTCAGTTTTTTTCCTCTGCAATACATTTCTTTTCGATGGCCTCACCTATGACCACACTCGGCACCCCCCTGTCCCCCCACGCTACCAAAGTCATGCTGCTCGGCTCCGGCGAGCTGGGCAAGGAGGTGCTGATTGCGCTGCAGCGACTGGGCGTGGAAACCATCGCCGTTGATCGCTATGACAATGCGCCCGGTCAGCAGGTGGCGCACCACGCGCGCACCATCACCATGAGCGACCCGGCTCAGTTGAAGGCACTGATTGAAAAGGAAATGCCGCACCTGGTGGTGCCAGAGATCGAAGCCATTGCCACGACCATGCT
>JANPFZ010000073.1:0-4047 GCA_031423655.1 Polaromonas sp. | reverse complement strand
ACCAGCACCAGAAACGACAGCGCCAGCATCTTGATGGTCGGGTGTTTCGAGACAAAGCGGCCGATAGCGCCGGCAAACAGCATCATCAAACCGACCGAAGCAATCACCGCCGCGATCATCACCGCCAGGCTGTCGACCATGCCGACTGCGGTGATGATGGAATCGAGCGAAAACACCATGTCAACCACCATGATCTGCAAAATGACGGCTGTGAATGTGGCCTTGACCGCGCTGGACGCGTGGCCCTCTTCGCCTTCGAGCGATTGATGGATTTCACCGGTGCTTTTCCAGATCAAAAACAGGCCGCCAGCTATCAAAATCAGGTCACGCCCCGATATCTCCTGGCTGACCACGGTGAACAGCGGCGCCGTCAAACCGATGATCCACGACAGCACCAGCAGCAAGCCGATACGCATGAACATGGCCATGAACAAACCAATTTTGCGGGCCAGTTCCTGCTTTTCCTTCGGCAGCTTGTCGACCAGAATCGAAATGAAAACGATGTTGTCGATGCCCAGCACCAGCTCCAGCGCAGTCAAGGTAAAAAAAGCAATCCACGCCTGTGGGTCGGTCAGTAATTCCATTATTTTTTTCCGTTCGACTTTCTGACTAAAAGAAGATGATTATCAGCAACATCTACACACGGCGTTCTCTTAAAGCAAGCAGGGGCCGCGGGACTGGCTCTGCCAGACCGCAGGCGCAGCGGCCCCTTCGGGGGGCAGAGAGTTACACGCAGTGAACGAGCGTGGGGGCAACGTTAGCTCCCAAGGAATTCGCCGATAGGTTTGAGGTCTTCTACGCGGTCACACACTGCCTTGACCATCATCAAAATCGGAATGCCCAGGAGCAAGCCCCAGACTCCCCACAACCAACCCCAGGCGAGCATACCGACAAATACGGCGACCGGGCTCATGCGGCTGGCGCGACTGGTCAGCCACGGCGTCAGCAAGTTGCCGGTGATGGCATGAATCACGAGTGAGACTCCACCCACCAGCAGCGCCATATTGAGCGTGCCGAACTGCAAAAAAGCCACCATGGCCGAGGCCCCGGCGATGATGACCGAGCCGACGTAGGGAATCAGGTTCAGCACACCTGCTGCAATGCCCCAGACTGCGGCGTTGTCGAGTCCAAGCGCCGCCAGTGCCAGCCACGTCAGCACGCCGACCACCCCACTGGTGAGCACCTGCACCTGCAGATAGCGCTGAATCTGGTCGGCAACTTCGTGCAATGCCTGCAGGGTGATTTTTTTATCACTCAGATTCGGGCCGGCGAGCTTGAGCATCTTGCGCCTGAATGTGTCGCCTGACAGCATCAGAAAGTAGGTCAGAAAAATCACCACAATCGTCTGGCCAATCAGCGCGGCCAGCCCGATGCCGCCGGACCAGAGGTAGCTTTTGATGTCGAAACGCGCCGGCTCGATGATCACGCGGGTCACGCCGCGGGCATTGACCGGCGCTTCACCACGCGCCGCCTGCTCCAGCTGCGACGCGGCCTTCTGCACGGTATCCAGCGGGCTGGGCGCGGCACCGGCACGCGTGCGCAGCGCGCCGGCAAGCTTTTGCGTCGCCTCCGGCAGTGACTGGACCAGCTTCGTCGCCTCGTCACGCAGCGACCAGACGGTCGCACTAGTACCGCCCAGAATCGCCAACAAAAGTACCGCAGCGCTTAACCAGCGCGGAATGCGTTTTCGCTCCATCCAGTTGACGATGGGTGAAAGCGCATAGCTGAACAAGATTCCGAGCATCACCGGAATCAGCACCGCCTTGGCCCAGTGGAGCACAAAAAGACTGGCAAAAATAGCCAGCACCACCAGCGACATGCTGCGAATGTCTACCGGCATGTGCAGCAGGACACGGTCGGGCTCGGGCTCGGGCTCGGCCGGAAGATCAATCGGTGCCGCGGTATCGGCCGGTAAAACGCGGGGCGCTATCGCCTGATCGTGGCTTTCAAGCCTTGGCGAATCTTCAACGGTATGCGTCGTCATGAAAGTGATACCTTGAGTTTTTTTCAACCAGCGGACACGTCAATAGCCATGGCGGGAAGCGGCCGCCCCGACATTGAGGATTTAAAACCACAGGGGCAGAAAAAGCTGTAGGACTCCAACGCCGAAAACCAGCCGTCACCACCCAGCTCGCAGTCCGAAACGGCAGCTCAGCGACCATGGGTCATCGCAGCGCGCACGGCACCGAGTTGCCGCCGCGACACGGCCAACAATTCATCGAGACCGTTCAGCCGCACCGCCCAGCCTTCGCCCTCTTCAGCATCGAAATGCCGTTCAAGCGCCCGCACGGCGCGCCGCGCAATCAGCGCATTGCGGTGGATACGCATGAACCAGGCGGCGTGCCGCTCCTCCAGCTCGCTCAGCGAGCCGTCGAGTATGTAGCTGCGCAAGGCCGTTCGCACGGTGATGTATTTGAGTTCGGCTTTGAGGTACAGCACCTCCGACAGCGGTACCCGCTCTGCGCGGCCCCGGTCTTGAATGATCAGCACGTCTTCAGCCAAATCCGCATCTAGCCCGCGTGATGCCTGCAGGTGTCGCTCTACTTTTTGTAGCGTCTGCTGTAATCGTTCCAGGCGTACGGGTTTGGTCAGGTAGTCGATCGCCTCCAGCTCGAAGGCCTTCACGGCATGCTCTGAATGCGCTGTGACGAAGACCACGGCCGGTGGCTGCGGCATCGCCGCGATGGTTTGGGCCAGGGTGATACCGTCGATTCCCGGCATTCGAATGTCGAGCAGCACCACGTCAAAGCTTCCCAGCTTCAAGGCATTCATCGCCTGCTTCGCATCGGCCGCCTCGGCACTGACGACCGCGCCGGGCGCCACGCAGTCCCCCAGCAAGGTGGTGAGCCGCGAACGGGCCAGCGATTCATCGTCAACCAGCAGCACCCTGAGTTTCATGCGGGAATCTCCAGTCGAACCTGAAACACACCGTCCTTGAACGCGCAGCGAAAACTGGCCTGCACGTCATGCAGCAGCACCAGCCGCTGACGAACATTCGCCAGCGCCAGACCGTGCCCGCGTTCGCCGCTACCGGCCGGCGTGGTGTTGGTGACCTTGATCACCACCGTGCTGCCGCGCCTGAGCGTGGAGATGCGCAGCTGCGCGCCTTCTGCGCTGGGCTCGACACCATGCTTGACAGCGTTTTCAACCAGCGGCTGCAGCAGCAGCGGCGGCAGTTTGGCGGCGTCGGCATGACTGTCCAGGCTCCAGACCACGCGCAGGCGGTCGCCAAAGCGGATCTGTTCAATCTCCAAATAGCGCTGGGCCAGCGCGATTTCCTGGCCCACCGTCACCGATTCGGCCGGGTCGGCCAGCGCCTGGCGAAACAACTCGCTCAGGTCTTCCAGCACCGCTTCGGCTTTGGCTGGCTCGGCGCGCACCAGGGCAATTGCGCTGTTCAGGGTGTTGAACAGAAAATGCGGCCGGATGCGTGCCTGCAGCTCGGCCAGCCGCGCTGTGGTGTCCGCTGGCGTACGCGCCTTGGCGCGCCAGAAAAGGCCCGTCAGCAGCATGGCCGACAGCAAGGCACCGGCCGCCGCACTGGCCCACCACGGCGCGGGCTCAACGGTTCCCGACAGCCCCATCATCACCAGCATGGCGCAGCCGTAGAGCCCGGCGGCGGCGCCCAGGCCAATGCCGACCAGCCACTGCCAGGACGAAGCCAGCCGGCTCAGGCCCGACTTCAGAACACAGGCAGCAATCAGCCAGGCCAGCGTGGCCGGCAACACGCCCCCGGTCAGCAATGAAAAGCGCAGCAGCCAGTCCAGCACCCTGGACGCCCCGAACATGGCGGCCACCGCCACCACCGCTTCAACAAACAGCACCGCGCGCAGCACCACGCCAACATGGCAGGCGTCGAACATGCTGGCGGGCGTTGGCGGTCGCAAGGCGGGCTCGACACCGCCCGCGACAAAGCCACCCATCACGGAAGTTTCATCGAACAGTTGCGACTCGGGGCGTGACGGCATGGCTACTTGTTTTTGACTTGAACGCAGATTGTCTGGCAGGCTTCAGTTGCGATGGACGGCATGATTCGAAAGCGGCTTG
>JANPFZ010000072.1:0-3854 GCA_031423655.1 Polaromonas sp. | reverse complement strand
CTGGGACTGCCACGGGCTGCCGATTGAAAACGCCATTGAGAAGCTGCACGGACGCAACCTTTCCCGGGATGAAGTACAGGCGAAAAGCCGCGCTTTCGCCACCGAACAGATCGCCGCGCAACTCGAAGACTTCAAACGCCTGGGCGTGCTGGGCGAGTGGGACAACCCCTACCGCACGATGGATTTCGCCAACGAGGCGAATGAAATCCGTGCGCTCAAACGCATCATGGAACGCGGCTTTGTCTATCGCGGGTTGAAGCCCGTGTACTGGTGCTTCGACTGCGGCTCGTCGCTGGCCGAATTCGAGATCGAATACGCCGACAAAAAGTCGCAGACGCTGGATGTCGGGTTCAAATCAGCCGAGCCGGATAAACTCGCCGCCGCCTTTGGTCTGAAGAGCCTGGATAAAGACGCGTTTGCCGTGATCTGGACCACTACCGCGTGGACAATTGCAGCCAACCAGGCGCTGAACCTGAACCCCGAGCTGACTTACGCGCTGGTCGATACCGCACGCGGTATTTTGATGCTGGCCGAAACGCTGGTCGAGAAATGCCTGGAGCGTTATCAACTGACTGGCAAAGTGCTGGCCACCACGCTGGGCAAGAATCTGGCGCTGCTCAATTTCATGCATCCGTTTTACGACGTCGATGCCGGATACAAACGCTTAAGCCCGGTGTTCCTGGCCGATTACGCTACCGCCGACGACGGCACCGGCATCGTGCATTCGTCGCCCGCTTACGGCGTGGAAGACTTCAACTCTTGCATCGCCAACGGCATCGCGACGGATGAGATCCTGAACCCGGTTCAAGGCAACGGCCGCTATGTCGATGAGCTGCCGCTGTTCGGCGGGCTGAACATTTGGAAGGCGGCTCCGCTGGTCATCGACAAACTGCGCGAACACGGCGGCCTGTTGGCGACGCAGAACATCGAACACAGCTACCCGCATTGCTGGCGCCACAAGACGCCGGTGATCTACCGCGCCGCCGCACAGTGGTTCATCCGCATGGACGAAGAAACCGCCGGCACGCAGGGCGTTTTCACCAAAGACAAAGCGTCTAAAACGCTGCGCATGCTGGCATTGAACGCCATTGAAGAGACCCGTTTTTATCCCGAGAATGGAAAAGGCCGCCTGCGCGACATGATCGCAGGCCGACCCGACTGGTGCATCAGCCGGCAGCGCAACTGGGGCGTGCCGCTGCCGCTGTTCATTCACACCGCTACCGGCGAGTTGCACCCGCGCACGATGGAAATCATCGACCAGGCTGCCGCCATGGTGGAAGCTGGTGGCATTGAGGCCTGGAGCAAGGCGAGCGCCGAATCCATCATCGGCGACGATGCACCGAACTACCTCAAGAGCACCGATATTCTTGACGTATGGTTTGACTCCGGCACCACGCACGACCATGTGCTCCGGCACAGCCACGCCGCGCAATCGACCTGGCCAGCTGATCTATACCTCGAAGGCCATGACCAGCACCGCGGCTGGTTTCATTCTTCACTGCTGACCGCCTGCGCGATGTACGACCACGCGCCGTACAAGGGCCTGCTGACGCACGGTTTCACCGTGGACGGCAGGGGCCGCAAGATGAGCAAGAGCGAAGGCAATGTGGTGGCGCCGCAGGAAGTCAGCGGCAAGCTGGGCGCGGAAATCATTCGCCTGTGGTGCGCGTCCACCGACTACTCGGGCGACCTGGCTATTGACGACAAGATTTTGGCGCGCGTGGTCGATGCTTACCGCCGCATCCGCAACACACTGCGCTTTTTAATGGCCAACGTCAGCGACTTCGACCCGGCGACGGACGCTGTGCCGTTCGATGAGATGCTGGAGATTGACCGCTATGCCTTGAGCCGCGCGGCGCAATTGCAGAACGACATCTTGGGTCACTATGAAGTCTATGAATTCCACCCGGTGGTCTCCAAACTGCAGATCTATTGCAGCGAAGACCTGGGCTCGTTCTACCTCGACATTCTGAAAGACCGGCTCTACACCAGCGCCCCGAAGTCGCTGGCACGCCGCAGTGCACAGACGGCATTGCACCAGATCACGCACGCCATGCTGCGATGGATGGCGCCGTTTTTGAGCTTCACGGCTGAAGAAGCGTGGACGGTGTTTGGTGATTCAGAATCGATCTTTTTAGAAATTTATTCGACACTTAAACCGCAAGACGATGCACTGCTAGCGAAGTGGACGCGTATTCGCGAAATCCGCGATGCCGTGAACAAGGACATCGAAGCCCTGCGTGCTAACGGCAAGGTCGGCTCGTCGCTGCAGGCCGAGGTAAGGCTCGAAGTCAACCCCGAAGACCACGCCTTCCTTGCCAGTCTGGGCGATGACCTGAAATTTGTCTTCATCACCTCTGCTATTGAATTAGTAGCTGCTAGCGCAATGAATACTTCGGCCAGAGCCAGTTTTAACATCAAATGCGAGCGCTGCTGGCACTACCGGGACGACGTCGGCATTGAGCCGGCGCACCCGACGATCTGCGGCCGCTGCACGAGCAATCTGTATGGTGCGGGTGAATCGCGCCTCTTCGCCTGACCTGCATAACAACAAACTCATCGACTCCATGGCAAAAAGCAACTTCATTAAATCATCCAGCGGCATGCTGCCGTGGCTGGGCCTGGCGCTGCTGCTGGTCATTGCCGACCAGTTCAGCAAGGTGCTGATTCTGGGTTACTACCGCCTGGGTGATGCGACCTACGTCACCAGTTTCTTCAATGTGGTTCGGGTACACAACGCTGGCGCCGCGTTTTCGTTCTTGTCAACGGCTGGCGGCTGGCAGCGCTGGTTTTTTACCGGCATCGGCATAGTGGCCGCTGTCTTCATTGTCTGGATGCTCAAGTCCCATCCCGGACAGAAACTGTTCTCTTTCGCTATGGCCTGCATTCTGGGTGGCGCTGTCGGCAACGTGATTGACCGCACTCTGCACGGCTACGTCGTCGACTTCCTTGACTTTCACCTGGGCGGCTGGCACTTCCCGGCCTTCAACGTGGCCGATAGCGCCATCAGCGTGGGCGCTGTCTGCCTGATTCTTGACGAGCTGATGCGGGTGCGGCGCGGCAGGTAATTTTGAAGCACTTGCTCAATCTGCTGGCAGCGATTGCCCTTCTGGTGTGGGGCACGCACATGGTGCGCACCGGCATTCTGCGCGTGTTCGGCGCCAGCTTGCGTCAGGTGCTGTCGCGCAGCCTCAGCAACCGCTTCAAGGCGCTCGCGTCCGGGCTGGGTGTGACGGCGCTGGTGCAGTCGAGCACCGCCACGGCGCTCATCGTGTCGTCTTTTGTTGGTCAGGGTCTGGTCACGCTGCCGCTGGCGCTGGCCGTCATGCTGGGCGCCGACATCGGGACCAGTCTGATGGCTGTCGTCTTTTCATTCGACCTGTCATGGCTATCGCCGCTGTCGATTTTTCTCGGCGTTGTGCTTTTCATTGCCAGGCCCAGCACCGACGTTGGCCGCTTCGGGCGCATTCTGATCGGGCTCGGTTTGATGCTGCTGGCGCTGCGGCTGGTTACCGACTCGGCGACAGTGCTGACGCAGTCGGCCGCTGTACGGGGCCTGCTGGCTTCACTGGCAAGCGACCTGCTGCTGGAAATCACCGTCGGTGCGTGTCTGGCGATATTGTCTTACTCCAGCCTCGCGACGGTGCTTTTAACCGCTGCCCTGGCAGGCTCCAATGTCATTCCGCTCGATGTCGCCCTCGGCCTGGTACTCGGCGCCAACCTCGGTAGCGGCTTGCTGGCGGTGCTGACCACGCTGCGCTCGCCAGTTGAAGTGCGGCAGGTGCCGCTGGGCAACCTCGGTTTCAAACTGCTGGGTGTTGCCATTGCTGCGCCGCTGGCCGGGCTGTGGTTGC
>JANPFZ010000071.1:0-6442 GCA_031423655.1 Polaromonas sp. | reverse complement strand
CGGTTACGAGTTTGCCGGCGAGCTGTCGCTGGGCGGTGACCTGCGCCCGGTGCGGGGCGCTCTGGCGATGAGCCTGGCGCTGGCTCTCAACACCCGCAGCGGCTCAGGCAGCAGTGAACACTTACATAAATTAGTGCTACCTGTGACCAGTGCGCAAGAGGCCGCCTTGGTGCCCGATATCGACATCTATGGCGCGCACCACTTGCTCGATGTGGTGCGGCAATTCTTGCCCGGCGACACCGCCCCGGAAATCCTGGACGGATGGCAAAAAGTAACTCCCAGCGACTGCAGGCAAGCACCGTTCTATCCTGACCTGGCCGATGTCAAAGGCCAGGTCGCCGCGCGGAGGGCGCTGGAAATTGCCGCCGCCGGTGGGCACAGCATCCTGATGATGGGCGCGCCAGGTTCGGGCAAGTCGATGCTGGCGCAGCGTTTTGCCGGCCTGCTGCCTGACATGACAACGCAGGAAGCGCTGGAGAGTGCGGCAGTTGCGTCACTGGGCGGCCGCTTCACGCTCGACAAATGGGCCGTGCGCCCAACCTGCGCGCCGCACCACACGGCCAGCGCGGTGGCGTTGGTGGGCGGCGGCTCGCCACCGAGGCCGGGTGAAATCTCACTGGCGCACCAAGGCGTTTTGTTCCTGGACGAATTGCCAGAGTTTCCCAGGGCGGCTCTTGAAGCGCTGCGTGAGCCGCTCGAGTCAGGCACCATCACCATTTCACGCGCGGCCCACCGGGCTGAGTTTCCGGCCCGATTTCAACTGGTAGCCGCGATGAACCCCTGCCCTTGCGGCTACCTCGGTTCCACTTTGCGGCATTGCCGCTGCTCGCCGGACCAGGTGTCGCGCTACCAGGGCAAGCTCAGCGGGCCGCTGCTCGATCGCATTGACCTGCATGTCGAAGTCGGCGCGCTGGCGGCTGACGCGCTGATCAATACGCCGCCCGGCGAAGCCACCGCCGCTGTCAGGGCGCGGGTGGTACAGGCCCGCGATCGTTCCCTGGCCCGGCAAGGCAGCAGTAACCAGGCGCTTGAAGGCCAGGCGATTGATGCGCAGTGCCACCTCGATGACGCAGCAGCCAAATTTCTCAATACCGCCGCCGCCCGGCTTGGCTGGTCAGGTCGCAGTATTCACCGCTGCCTGAAAGTGGCACGCACCATCGCCGACCTGGTCGGCGCGCAGTCGGTGCAGGTGACCCATGTGGCTGAAGCGGTGCAATACCGGCGGGCGCTGAAGGCCACGGGCTAGTTTCTCGCGAAACGCCGCCGTCAAGTTGCTATTATTTATATAGCTACTTACGCACGTTTTTATTGGGCTACTGGCCTTTTTTGTTTATAATATGGCCGCAAGCGGGCGCTTCAGCGCAAGGCCCACGCCCAGCCAGAATTTAATACGCAGGCTGCGAGTAACCCACCGACATCGGTGCGGCACGCCGCTCGTAGCTGCTGCTGGTCTGACCCTGCAAACCATTGCCGTCCACCGTCACGCGGCTGCCGACAGCAGGCGCGGTGGCTGATTCAACCGTGCGGCGCGACCCGTCTTCCATGCGCACGCCGACCTGGTAGACGGTTTCCTTGCGCACCTGGCCTTCAATCGCGTGCCCTGCAAAACCGCCGCCGACAGCACCCAGCACCGTGGCCAGCGTGCGCCCATTGCCGCGCCCCACCTGGTTACCGAGCGCCGCACCGATCACGCCGCCGGCTACGCTGCCGACGCTGATCGCTGAAGGCTTGCCGGGACGCTCTATAGCGGTGACAGATTCGACCGAGCCGCAACTGGCGCAGACGCTGGCTTGCGGGTAGGCCACTGGCTGGTTTGAAGCCTGGCTCGTCGGGTAAGACGAGGGATAGTTGGCCGGGTAATTGCCTGGGCGATTCGTCGGGTAAGCCGCAGTCTGCGGCGCTGGCGAAACGCCCGCATAGCGCGGCGCGGGTGCGGGACGCTGGACGGGTTTAACCACCACTTTTTTCACCGCTGCGGCAGGCTTTTCGACCAGATCGTCGGCCGCGTCGTTCGAAGCCAGCGGCGCTGCCGTGCGCTGCGGAGCTGCTGGTGCTGCAAGCGCAGCGACCGGCGCGGCGGTCACCGCACTTTGCGCGCCCTGCCGGTACAGCATCGTGCCGCCCATCGCCAGCACGGCTGCGCTGAGCAGGCCAACAGCCGCCCACAGCGGCTTGTTGCCGGATGAAGAGAAGGGCTGGGACGCCATGGTGGCGGGGGTCTGGATGGCAGTGTTCATGATCGCCTCTATGTTGAAAAAACAGCTTGAAACCGAGTAGGTCGCCAACGCTGCCGGGCTCATCAGATTTACCCGACCGGTGTTGTCGCCACGTGACTGATTAACGCTGTCGCTATTGAAGCGGCACACAAGCCTGTGCAAAGCCTGCGTCATGTTTGTAAGTGGGTATGTCGCAGATAAACGCCGCGTAAAGCAAACGCAGCAGCGGCATCGCCATGAACGCGCCGGCGCCTGCCTTAAGCGGCGAGTCAGCGGTTGCGAATGCCCCGGTCGCGGCTTTCGACGCGAACAAACTGCGGTTTGCGCCCAGGCCACGTTACGGACAGTCCTTTTTCACCCAGCAGCAGCAAGTCGAGCAATGGCGAGCGCCGAATGATGCGCGCCGTCACCATCGGCATGCCGACCCCGATCAGCAGGCCGGCGACCAGCAGCACGCCGACATCGCGCACGCCGATTGCCAGCAAGGCCGTGGCGGTAGCTGCGGTGAAGAACACGTGGAACAGATAGATGGCAAAAGACTCCCGGCCGATCCAGGCCAGCCACTCGCTTCGCATGCGGCTGCGAATCAGCAAAAAGCCCAGCCCGCAGCCCCAAAGCAGCTTGGCGGCAATCGTCGCCCTGTTCTCCGGCTGGCCGTAGACACTCCACGACAATGCTGCAGCGACCAGCAGCGCGCCGCCGGCCACTGCCAAAGAGCCCCGCCCGTCAAGGGCAAAACGCCGCAGCGCCAGCCCGACCAAAAAATACGGCATCAGGTACACCGCGCCCGAAATCGCGAACGTATCCGGCGAATCCCAGAAGACAAACCAGAAGGCGCTCGCCGCCAGCACGCCGGCAAACCGTTTTGGACGGCGCAGCGCACCGACGCGCTCCAGCACCACGACCAGCAGAAAAATCCAGAACAAGGCCTTCAGAAACCAGAATTGGTCGACCGAGATCAGGTGCATACGCAGCAGAAAATCGGCATCAATCGTCACACCCGACATGCGCGCACGCAGCAGTCCGAACGCAGTGCCGACAAAAAACAGTGGCAGCAAAAGGCGGCGCGCCTTGCTGCCGATGAACTGCGCCACCTCCCCCTGCAGCGGCCGCAGCGCATACACAAAGCCGGCAATGCATGCAAACAGCGGCATCCGCCCGAAAGCTACCAAGTGATTGACCACGCTGAGGCCGTGATCGGCCGGCAGCCTCAACCCGGCGTCGGGCGCGTCGCCGACGACGTGATAGAGCACGAGCAGCAGGCATGCCAGCCCACGCAGGGTGTCGATTTGAAGGCGGTTGTTATCAGGCGATGTCATGGAGCGCGAGGCTGGTCGCAAGGCATCGCCCGCTCCCGATTGAAAAATACATGTCGGCTGCCAGCCCCTGACGCGAGACAACCGCTTGAGCGGCTGAATTCGCTGGGGCCAGCACCAAATGTTTTAACAGCCGCCGCCGAGTAGCCTTGTCATACTTTTTCAGCCCGCCTTGTAGGCGCACAGGCACAGGCACCGGCAGAGGCTGGACAACACCCTACAAACTGGGCGCCAAGAGATGGCGCAGCACGTCGGCGGTTTCGCCGCGCCTCTTCGCCAAATCGTGCAACTGGTCATCACCAATCTTGCCGACGTTGAAGTAGGTGGCGTCAGGATGGCTCAGGTAAAAACCGCTGACGCTGGCAGCCGGTGTCATGGCCAGGCTCTCAGTCAGTGCCATGCCGATCTCGTCGGCGCGCAGCAGTTCAAACATCTGCCGCTTGACGCTGTGGTCCGGGCAGGCCGGGTAGCCCGGCGCGGGCCGAATGCCCTGGTATTTTTCACCGATCAGTTCTTCCGTACTGAGGCCCTCGGCCGCTGCGTAGCCCCATAAATCCATGCGCACGCGCTGGTGCATGGCTTCGGCAAAGGCCTCGGCCAGCCGGTCAGCCAATGCCTTGAGCATGATCGATGAATAGTCGTCGTGGTCGTCGAGAAAGTACTTGTCTTTCTTTTCCGCACCTATGCCCGTCGTGACGGCGAACAGGCCGATGTAATCTGCGATGTGCGAGTCAAAGTGGCCTTCAGCCCCTGCAGCGCCTGCGCGGTTAGCTATTAATTCAGGAGCCAGCACTTTCGGTGCGACGAAGTCCGACAGGCAGCGGCTGGGCCGCATTTGCTTGACGCCATCCGGACCCTCGACGGCTGTTTTTTCTGTCTGCTGGCGCAGGCCGTGCCAGGTCATCGCGACTTCCCTGCGCGACTCGTCGGTGTAGATTTCGATGTCGTCGCCTGCGCTATTGGCCGGGTACAAACCGATCACGCCGCTGGCCGTCAGCCAGCGCCCTTCGATCAGGCGTTTGAGCATGCGCTGCGCATCGGCGTACACGCGCACGGCCTCGGTGCCGACCACTTCATCTTTCAGGATCGCCGGAAAAGGCCCGGCCAGATCCCAGGTCTGGAAGAAGGGTCCCCAGTCGATGTACTTGGCCAGCTCGGCCAGATCGAAGTTTTTGAACACGCGGCGGCCGATGAACTTGGGCTTGGGCGGCGTGTAATGCGTCCAGTCGATGCGCGTGGCGTTTCTTCTTGCTTTTTCCAGCGCCCACATCGGCGTCTGCTTTTTATTGGCGTGCTGGGTGCGTACCGTGTCGTAGTCCAGGTTCAGCTCGGCGATGTACTTCGCCGCCTGATCACTCAGCAGGCTTTGCGCCACGCTGACACTGCGCGACGCGTCTGGCACATACACCACCGGGCCTTCGTAGTGTGGCGCAATTTTCACCGCCGTGTGAACGCGCGAGCAGGTCGCGCCGCCAATCAGCAATGGTATTTTTCTGATGCGGAAATGGTCGTCCTTCTGCATTTCGGCGGCCACATACTGCATCTCTTCCAGACTCGGCGTGATCAGCCCCGACAAACCCACAATATCGGCGCCCTCAACCTTGGCGCGCGCCAAGATCTCATGGCACGGCACCATCACGCCCATGTTTACCACTTCAAAATTATTGCATTGCAAAACCACGGTGACGATGTTCTTGCCAATGTCGTGAACATCGCCTTTCACCGTCGCAATGATGATCTTGCCCTTGGTCTTGACGTCGCCGCCAGCCGCTTCCAGCAGCAACTTTTCGGCTTCGATGTAAGGCAGCAAATGCGCCACCGCCTGCTTCATCACGCGGGCGCTTTTCACCACCTGCGGCAAAAACATCTTGCCCTGACCAAAGAGGTCACCGACCACGTTCATGCCGTCCATCAACGGCCCTTCAATCACATGCAGCGGCCGGCCGCCTTCGGCCTTGATCAGTTGCCAGACTTCTTCGGTGTCAGGCACGATATGCTCGTTCATACCATGCACCAGCGCATGCGACAGCCGCGCGCGCACCGGCAACGCGCGCCACTCGTTGCGCCTGCTGTCGTCTTTGGCGCCGCTCTTCGCCGTCTCGGCCACCTCGATCAATCGCTCGCCGGGCGTGAGCTCGGCCTCGCCCGGCTTGTACCTGGGCTGGCGGTTCAGCACCACGTCTTCAACGCGTTCGAGCAGCGTCGGCTCCAGGTCGTCGTACACGCCGACCATGCCGGCATTGACGATGCCCATGTCCATGCCGGCCTTGATCGCGTGGTACAGAAACACCGTGTGAATCGCTTCGCGCACCGGGTCGTTGCCGCGAAAGCTGAAGCTCACATTCGACACACCGCCCGACACCTTGGCGCCCGGCAAATTCGCCTTGATCCAGCGCGTCGCCTCGATGAAATCGACCGCGTAGTTGTTGTGCTCGTCGATGCCGGTGGCAATGGCGAAGATGTTCGGATCAAAAATAATGTCTTCAGGCGGGAAGCCGACCTCATCAACCAACACGCGGTAGGCGCGCTCGCAAATGTCAATCTTGCGCTGGTAAGTGTCGGCCTGGCCTTGTTCGTCGAAGGCCATCACAACGGCGGCCGCCCCGTAGCGTTTCAATAGTTTGGCCTGATGCTTGAAGGGCTCCAGCCCTTCCTTCATTGAAATTGAATTGACGATGCCCTTGCCCTGAATGCAGCGCAGGCCGGCCTCGATCACGCTCCATTTCGAGCTGTCGATCATGATGGGCACGCGCGCAATGTCGGGTTCGCTGGCGATCAGGTTCAGGAAGCGCACCATGGCCGCCTGGCTGTCGAGCATGGCCTCGTCCATGTTGATGTCAATGATCTGCGCACCGTTTTCGACCTGCTGGCGGGCCACAGCCAGCGCGGCTTCGAAATCGCCGTTCAAAA